>JAGTRA010000024.1:7204-11224 GCA_018396935.1 Candidatus Bathyarchaeota archaeon | reverse complement strand
GATTACATGTATATTCTTGACGAATTGCCTTTAACAAGAAATGAGTGGGATGGATATGCTAGGTTTAAGAATATCCTAGAGTATGAGTTGCAAGCCCCTGAGGAGGGGGAGACGCTTCAAGAGGCTTTTAGAAGGCAAATTCCAGAGATAATTGAGAAGCATCGAAAAGCTTTACAGGGAATTAGTTCCATTGGGTTGCGTAAAATCTTATACTATTTAGAGCGGGACATTGCCGGCTATGGTAAAATAGACCCTTTAATGCATGATGAATATGTAGAGGACATAAGCTGTAGCGGTGTTGGTAAACCAATTTTCTTATGGCACAGGAAATACGAGAACATAAAAACTAACGTAGTATTCTGGAATGAGGGGGAGCTTGAAGAGTTTATAATGCGCATTGTCCATAGATCTGGCAAACATGTGAGCATAGCCTACCCCATTGTAGATGTAACCCTTCCTGAAAAACATCGACTAGCTGTTTCATTTGGTAGGGAAACCACACCATATGGAACTGCTTTTACCATCAGAAAGTTTAGGAAGGATCCGTTCACCGTAATAGACTTGATAGAGAATGAAACAATAAACGAGAGCATAGCTGCTTACCTATGGCTCCTCATGGAGAACAAAATGTCAGTTATGATTATTGGAGCTACAGGTGCAGGTAAAACAACTGCATTAAACGCAATAGCCTGTCTCACAAAGCCTAATTATAAGATAATTTCCGTTGAAGAGGTGGCTGAAATAAACCTCCCCCACGAAAATTGGACGTCAACCATAGCTAGATCCGGCTTTGGAGCTGAAAGGGAGGGCGAAATCACCCTCTATGACTTGGTTAAATCAGCCGTAAGGCATAGGCCGGACCTCATCATAGTAGGTGAGGTTCGAGGGGAGGAAGCTTATGTGCTCTTTCAAGCCTTGGCCACAGGCCACGGAGGTTTATGCACCATGCATGCTGAAGATGTGAATACGGCTATGAAGAGGCTGACTCAGCCGCCTATGAACATTCCACCATCAATTATCCCCCTAATGAACTGTGTAATAACCGTTAAACATGTTAGGACGCCAGTCTTCCTAGAGTCGGGTAAGAAACTCTCAAGTAGAAAATTTGTAAGTGTTACAGAGATTAAGGATTATGAAAATTATCAAGAGGTTTTTAGCTGGAACCCCTCAACTGATTCTTTTAACGAAAAACTGGAGGAAAGCTACTTACTTAGCAAGATGGCGGAAAGCTTAGGGATAGGTGTTGAGAAACTTATAGATGAAATTGAGTATCGTAAGAGAATTCTATCCCACATGGTTGAGCATGGTATTCGCGATTATAAAAGCGTAAACAGAATCCTCAGCAAATACTACAATAGCCCAGAATTGTTCCAGAGGGAATTCCTCGAAAAAGATTGGTGGTGAAATGCTAATGTCAGCCAAAGTGCTGGGGAGACTTAAGCAACTTTTAGGTCAACACGCTAATGAAGATAAGAATGGAATAGAGAGGGAGCTTCCCTTCGTCGCCTTACTCTTCACATTACTTGCAGCAAGCGGGGTAACCCTCTATGAGAGTTGGAAGAAGATTGCTAATATTGGCCAATTGAAGGTATTTCAGAAAGAGGCTAAAGAAGTCGTTAGGCTAGTGGAGGTTTTGGGTTATGATCCATTAACAGTGATGCAGAAGAGAGCTGAAAAAACAAGGTCGAAAATCTATAGGGAATTTCTTTTAGGCTATGTTTCAGCTGTAAGAAGTGGAGGAAGCATCGTAAACTACCTTCGAAGCAAGCTTAGATCCATATTTGAGGGACATAATGCTGCCGCCATCCGCTCAATAGAGAGGCTTGGAACAATAGTTGAGGCATATGCCGTAATGCTCATAGTAACATTATGTTCATATATACTCTTCATAGTGTTCTCAGCTACATCAGTTTTTGAACCCCTTAAATTAACTGGTACGCCCAGCGTCCCCACAGAGGTAATTGTCATCCTGATATTTGTTTTAAACCCAATGATATCCATTGTCTTCATGGCTATAGCCCACATGGAGCGAAGAAGCAACATTATAGGGCTTAAAAAGCCATATCAAGTAGCAGTTATCTCAGCAGCAATTTCATGTGGAATTATAGCATCGGCGTTCTTTACTTCAGCGCTTAATTTCTTAACCGAGCCACAGCATCTACCACTATTCATAACACTATGTCTATTGATTATATCCTTGCCAGCCGCAGTAGTCTATGTTGAAAGCGTTAGAATTAATTATGCAGCAGAAAACTTTATGCCAAGTTTTCTTAGAGACGTTACCGAAGCTAGAAAGACGGGGTTGTCTCCTGAAAAAAGTATAATCCATGCAGCTAGAAGGTCGGGATATGGAAGGTTCTCTGAAGTTCTTAGGATCATAAGGAGTCAAATAGAGTGGGGCGTCCCTATTAAGAGGGTGTTTATGAATGTTAAAAGGAAAATTCAAACATGGCCTGTTTTAGTAAATTTCTTAATCCTAGGGGAAACAATAAAGACTGGAGGCGGGTCATCAATAGCCCTCGATATTCTAACGGAATATAGCGAGAAAATGAAGGACGTAGAAACACATAAAAGGGCTATGCTAAGGCCTTATGTGATTTTAGCTTTCATATGGAGCGCCCTATTAGCTCTAACTACAACTATGGTGGCGATGTCTGTTTATACTTTAACTCAGCTCTCCATCCCAGGGTCTGAAACACTTCCACTACGAGTTATTCAAGAACATTTAAGCCTCTTCTCCACAGGCACACTATTTCAATGCTGGCTCTCAGGATTCTTTATTGGAAAAGTTAGCGATGGGACATTCGCTGCTGGGTTTAAGTATTCAATAATGCTTGTATTAACAGCGTATATGTCATTAGTGATCTCTCAAACAGTGTTAAGTGGACTTTTCGGATTGGTTACAGGATCAATTTAATGGTGGAGTAGTATGCCAACCATTGCCATTGACACATTTTTCGCTTGCTCACTAATGGTTATTCTCATACTTTCAGCAATGGTTATAACATCTAAGATTACATATTCGTGGATATATGCCACTGAAGAATCTGAAACAGTCAGGAGATATAGGGCTGTTGCGGAGCACATTATACTCGCTACAGGTAACCCAATAGATTGGGGAGGAGGCAGGGAGCAACCGACAGCCTTCGGCCTTGCCAAGCATGGACAGGAGGGTACATACAACCTGGATATGGATAAGGTTTCAAGACTTAATAATGAAAACCTTTACGCATTAACCTATGGTCAAGTGTTTGAAAGCTTAAATATGCCAGGTGTCTCCCTAAGGATTGAAATATCACCTATTTTTGAAACTAAAGTTGATCTTGCAAGAACAGTAGCATCCACCAATGAAGCAACATACGAGTTTAAAGTTAAAACGGTGAAGGATGAATGCCATTATGTACCAGCATGGCTACAATACTACATAGTAGCAGATGGTTCTATAATAAATTCTGGTGTTAAATGCTCTGACGGAGTGATAAGCTTCAATGTGACTATACCCTATAATGTTAGTGGCCCAGCTCTATTAGTGGTTCTATCCAAGAGTGTGTATGATGCCAGGATTGTGTCCTTTAATGTCTATTCATTTCAGCACGCGGATTCGGAGCCAAAACCAAAAGGGAGCTTCATGAGACTTTCACCATTAAACTTCACACTTTATGCATGTACAACAAATTTAGAATTAAGCAATTTACAAGCGTATGCATTAACCTTCAACCATGCTATAAAACTTGAACAAAAAGCATCAAGTGCGCTCAATACAAGTTACACCATTCCAAGACTCTATGAGTCAAGCCCTATCGTGCTAGTGGTCACCGGGCGAACATCCACAGGACCCTTTATTGAGTGGACAGTTTATCCACAAATACCAGTTTGTATAGGTGTGGATTACACGAGCTATACGTGTTTAACAAACTTTTACGTTTACTCTTACCCCGTAATTATCGGGTCATGCGTTTATCAATGCAAAATCTGGTTAGGTGAAACTGCAAAGTGAAAAGTGGAAATTCTGGGCAAATT
>JAGTRA010000024.1:4423-7194 GCA_018396935.1 Candidatus Bathyarchaeota archaeon | reverse complement strand
ATTAGGGTTATTGAGGCCTTTCTAGCAGTTACAGTAGTGTTTTCAGCAGTCATAATATCATCAAGAATTATGGAAGCAAACACTCATAAGGATGTAGTTGATAATAATTTAGCCCGCTTGGGATTAAATGTTCTTTTTATACTTGATCAAGATGGAAGCCTATGTAATTATATTGAAAGTCGAAATTGGACTGGTATATGTGAAGCTTTAAAACTGCTTCTGCCAGCTAATGTAGTTTTTAATGTTACAATTTATGATGAGGATATGAAGCAGATTAATGCAGAGCAAATTGCAAATGGGGGAATTGACGGCCGAAATATTGTCTCGATAGAGTATGTCTGCACAAATAGGGACCCTAGATGTTTTAGGTATTATGTGATTCACCTATGTCTAGCAGGTGCCGGGTTATGAAGAATATCAAGAGGAATGGTAACTCTGGGCAGTTCTTAATAGTAACAGCTTTAATAATCGCCACGTTGATTATCTCAATAACCCTTCACATCCAAGAGAACAGTTATGAAGGAAATGATTTTGATGATCAGCTTTCATCCACAATTATCGAGATGGTGAAACTTTCCTCAAGGAACGCTGTATTAAGTGCCATTGCTAATATTTCTAATGGCGGCTCAAAATTTGTTTTAAGCCAGAATTTAGAGAAAGTGACGAAAGCTTATCTAAGCCTTCGCGGCAAAACAAATTATTGCTTACAGCACACTCCAAAAACGGACGGCAGATACGCTGATGGCATTTGGATCTCATGGGGAAACAATGGTTTTGGAATTTCAAGTAGTTGTGTAGACTTCAAACTTATAAGTTATGGTTTAAAATTTAACATCACTATGGACTATAGTGTAAATGTAACCACGGCAATAGCAATAACAGGTAAGTACTTTACACTTATTAACGGAGATCACGTTGAAACAAATGTTACAGTAACATGCAGAGTCTTTAATGAGGAAGGACCTCACCTAGCTAAGCAGATAAACCTATACTATAGAGGCCCTTCAGGGGATTGGGTGCTTGTAAATAATTCACATATGATTGATTATTTAAACGGTACATACACGCTATCCTTTAGGGTTCCCAGCGAGCTTGATCAAGTAGAAGTTTCCATTCACATCTTAGACACGCGGGATATATTCGTGATGGCTAGTGTAACTTGCATCAAAATTTAACAATGGCCGAGTTCCTTAAATATACTGTAAGAGTTCACTCTAGGGAGAATCTGAGGAGGAGCTCCAGAAATGGCGGAGAAACGCCGTTGGCGACACATCTATACTCTTGTAAAACTTGCGGAGATGGGGGCTCATAGGAGAGCCGCAAAAGTATCCACTGAATTTCTCGCGAGAAAGCTTGGCGTTTCACAGCAATCAGCTTCAAGGAATTTAATAGAGCTCGAAAGAATCGGTTGGATAAATAGGACAGCAACGCCTGAGGGAAGTCTCATAAAGATCACAGAAGCTGGCGTTAAGGAATTAAAGGAGCTTTACTCAAGATTGCGTTTTTTAATGGAGTCCAGCTACCCGCCATCAGTCACCCTTGAGGGCATAGTTTTCACAGGGATGGGTGAAGGCGCATATTACGTGACGAGAGACCATTATAGGAAGCAATTTATAGAGAAACTCGGCTTCGACCCGTATCCAGGAACATTAAATCTAAAGCTAACAACAGATTATGATGTTAAAACCTTCTCAGAGTTGAAGGCTTATCCAGCGATCGAAATAGAGGGGTTTAGTGATGAAAACCGTACTTTTGGACCGGTGCGATGTTATCCCGCCATTGTGGAGAATAAGGTTAAGGGCGCGGTAGTTTCAGCTATGAGAACTCACTATAACTCAACCGTGATTGAGATAATTTCACCAGTTTGTCTTAGGAAACACCTCAGCCTCAAAGATGGTCATAAAGTTAAAGTTGAGGTTTTAACCCTTCCATAAAGAGCGGGAGACTGTAGATAGGCGGATAAGCTCTTTAGCGAATTATCACCCCTTGTAATGTTCTATAATCTTCTGCTTTATTTTTGATGAACTATCTAAGTCATCTTGATTAAACTTTCCGATTTTAACTATCTTTATGTTTAAGCCCTTCTTCTCTATGAGCTCACGAACTGCTTTCTCTATACCATTTTGATCGTGCCCTATAGCAATTATGTCAGGCTTGATCTTCTCAATTACTTTTTCCATATTGAAGTCTTCAAATCCAAGGATAGCTTCATCAACAACCTTTAGAGACTCTACGAGGGTTCTACGCTGACTTTCGGGCATTACTGGCTTTGCACCCTTTCTACGCTCCACGGTACTATCGCGAGCGACAATAACTATTAACTTAGCGTTTTCTCCCCCCGCCTTCTTAGCTTCCTCTAAGTATTTAACGTGACCTAAGTGGAGGAGATCAAATACGCCTGAAGCTAAGACGACTTTTCGTTTTCTACGGTTTTCGGCCATTCAAACCTCACCATGCCGAGGAGTCTAAGCGCATCGAGTAAACCCTCACAATAGGCTATTGATGCTAAACTAACTTCAAGCTGATTTCTATCCCTATAATACTTAGCATCCTCTAGATAGTCTCTTGCAAGACTTATAATATGATTTATGGAGCTAAAGCTGATGCTTGGAACTTGATCAGTAACCTGCATAACTTTAAAAACGTGCTCCGCAGAAACTATATATTTTGAAACAAGTTTTTCAAGGCTCATTTTACACTATCCCTTATTTCTTTAGGTGCTCCTGCAAAGGTTATAAGGGCTTCAGCTTCTGTGAAATGCAAGTTACCTG
>JAGTRA010000024.1:0-4413 GCA_018396935.1 Candidatus Bathyarchaeota archaeon | reverse complement strand
GGGGAGGGGGACCGAAATCATACTTAAGGATCTTACTTACAATATCAGCCTTAACCACGGGGTTTGGGCCTCCAGCTCGAGCCACTCCAACGACGAGAGTTTCAGAGGTTACGACGCCTCTACGCTTTCTATCCTCTATTGTGAGAAGCATCTCCAAAGCCTCACTTATCATTAAGTATCTCCTTCTTTCAGCATCTATGTCTAGGAGACATAATGTGTGAAGACCTCGCTCCTTATTTTCAGCAATAACGTTATATGGAGTTTCAGAGAAGTTTTCTTGGAATGGTATTGTGACGCTTCTCCCAAATTTATAGCTATGAAGACCTGAAAGCCCTATAGCTGCAGATATTATTGAAGAACCATGAATTATCCTAGTTTTTATGCCTCGTTTTTCAGCTTCTATCCGAAGGGCTACGTGAGTGGTGGCTATCATTGGGTCGCCTGGAACTAGTAAAACAGCCCTACCTCTTTGAGCTGCCTTGAGGATAACTTCACCATTTTCATCCTCAATTTCCCTCCTAGAGAGGATTGTCAAATTTCTTCCCATAAGCTCTGTTAAGCGTGTAAGGGAGAGACCGGGCATTAGACTGGTATAAAGTTCAACAAATACGGTGTCAGCCCCTTGAGCTTCCATTAAGCCCCTTAGGCTTATTCCAGACTCATCATATAAACCTAAACCAACAAACACTAGCTCCCCCATAGTCGACACCATACACTAAAAAGCCGGTAAATAAGGACAATGATATAAAAGCGTGGTTACAGAAGCTAAAAAATTTATTAAAAAGATCGTGGAAGGAATGCATATCAGGACATGGGCCCGTAGCTTAGCAAGGTAGAGCGACGGACTAACCGCAAACGGGTTAGGTTGAGGCTCTTAACCCGTAGGTCGCGGGTTCGAATCCCGCCGGGCCCGCTTAAATACCGGTTTAAATTCTCCCCGCTTTGGCTCACTACTACGTGCATGCAACAGGAACCCCTTACCTATGGCTGGCTATGTAGTTTGTTTATAGCTCTTTAAACGATTAGCAACAGCTTCGTAAAGTTTTTCATATACGCTAAGTGATTCATGAAGTGCTTGCTCCAGTTGTAATTCTCCCTTTTCCACCCTTATCATTAATTCCTCAATGTAGTGTCGTGTCTCCGGCGTAACTAGACGGTTATCTGCTGACTCTAAGAGTTTAATGAGGCGTTCCCCAAGCTCGCTTAAGTGGAAGGTTCGCCTCTTCTTCCAGGCATATCCTCTATCGATAATAATATGCGGGTAATCAGCTCTTGTTGCGTCTGTCCCTATACCATGTTTTTTTAATAATTCAAGGAGTTCAGCCTCAGTTAAGCGGGGTGGAGGTTTAGTTTCACGTTCTTCAAGTTTTACAGTTAGAACTTGAAGGCGTTGACCAGATTGAAGCTGCGGAATATAAAGTGTATCTTTTGGCTTAAAGTACGGGAAAATATTGTAAAAGCCTTCATCAACTAAGTACCTGCCTGAGGAGCCCATTTGAACTCCATTTAAGCTGACGTTTAGATTCCACACTTTTAATAAAGCATCTCTCCCAACGACATTTGCAAGATATCTTCTAGCTAAAAACTCCCAAATCTTCCCTTTAATGTCCTTCCCGCCGTAGTATCCTGTGGGATGTATTGGCGGGTGAGCTTCATCGTTATGAGTTCCGCTTTTAGGACTGAAATCGGCGACATTTATTAGGGTGCTAAGCGGCGTAGACCTAAGCATGTTTAATACTTGGTGGTGATCGACGCCCACCCACATGTCTGTCTCTGTTCTAGGATAGCTTATGAAGCCCTCAGCATAGAGTTCCTCAGCTATAGCCATAGATTTCGCTCCGCTAAGACCGAAGAGTTTCGCCAGCTCCTGTAGCATTACATCCGTGTCCGTGGGAAGCGGCTTATTTACACGCGTATCCTTAAGCTTGAAGCTCAGCACTATGGCTTCTTTCGCTGTCACCGCAAGAGAGTATACCTTTCTAGCTTCAGCCAAATCCCTGATGGGCCCGGTTGAAACCTTAACCTTCACCCCCTGAATGTTCAGCCACGCTGACAAAACCCAATACTTCTCAGGATTAAAGTTTCGTATCTCCATCTCACGCTTATATACAAACCATAGTGTAGGAGATTGACATGAACCCCATGAAATGACGCTACCGTCTCCAATGCTTCCTGAAAGTGTTAAAAGCCTTGTGAATGCAGCGCCTGTTACTAGATCAAACCTATGGCGAAGGAGAGCCTTCCAAACCCAACCCCATCGCAAGCTATGTTCAAGATTACTCCACGCTTTCACCAACTCAGCTGGGGTAGCTGCATTAAACCTCATACGGTAGTATGGGGGATCCTTTTTGAGCGTTTCCTTAACAACAAGCAGAACCTCATACCCTATTAGTTCACCTTCAGCATCATTATCCGTTGCTATTACAATCACATCAGCATTTCCAGCAGCTGCTTTAAGCTCCATATAAGTTTGCCTATCACGTACAACCCATGTAACGGGAGCCCTAAAAAGTTCTTTAGGGTTAACACGCCTCCAAATATTATACTCCTCGGGAAAGTCAAGCTCGAGGAGGTGCCCCCTAAGGGGGACTATCTTCGCTTTCTGAATGGCGCGAATGCATGTTGATCGCAGAGCCCGCGCAACAGATCCCTTCTCAGTCACAATCAACATACGAAGATCTACTCCAAATCTTTCAAAGCTTGAAGCAGCTAAACTTGTAACATAACTAAGCTTATAGCGCTCATCTTGGCAACAAACACCATCAATTGCTAAAATGTTCAAAACAATTAAGCATTTTTCACCACTTCCACCAACAAACGTATCAAAGACCATGGAAAACGATACAGCTAATTCTGAGCCCCAAGGATTTTTATCTGCTGACGCGCCGGTTTTCTCCTATGGTTTATGCAAAAATGGATTGGGCATAAGGGAAGCTTAAGTTCATCTTTCTATTGCTAAAGCAAACAGTAAGTTTTCACGCTAAATGTTTATATCAGCTTAGGTTAATCAAGCAAAAGAGTTGAATGTTGATGTCCACTCAAAAAGAGCTTGAGAAATTTGAGTTCCTCAGGAAAATGGCATTAGAAAAGGGTGCTGTTGACGCAAAGATAATTACAACAGACAAGATTGTTGTGGAGGACAGAGTTGTGCTAAAATGTAAAGTTGGCTGTCCCTATTATGGGAAGACATTGACGTGCCCGCCGTATACGCCTACTGCTGAGGAGTTTCGAAAAATAGTAAAAGAATACCGCTACGCATTGTTCATGAAGTTTAAATCACGTGCGACAGCTACGCCTGAGCTTTCAAAATACCTTTCTAGGGCTGAAAATGATCCCACTATCCCGCCAGACGTTAGAGAGAAACTGCAAAAGTTTTGGGCTGACTGGAAAGAGGACAAACTAAGAATTCTGTCATCAGTACTTGAACTTGAAAAAGCAGCCATGAACGAAGGATACCCGCTTGCTGTAGGATTAATATCAGGCCACTGTCAATTATGCGAAAAATGTACATTGGACAGAAGCACATGCGTACACCCCACAAAGGCAAGATACTCGGAAGATGCTGTCGGTGTAAATGTCAGGGCTACGGCAAAAAACGCGGGAATGGAGATCAAATTTCCATTAGAAAAGAATCCAGAGACTTTTGCTTTACTCCTAATAGATTGATTAACGCTGTATGATTAATGGAGAAAACGCTGATTCGTCGTAATACATCTCAGCCAAAACTTTTTGATGAGTAGCTCTTAGCTCTTCCGAAAAGGAAAATAGCGAGTCAACAAATAAAAACCTATGGTACTGTGCTAAAACAAGGCGGGGTTGCCCTAGCCTCGATGTTGACTGGAGATTTCTCCCGCAAATCCCCATTTTTTATGTTTAAATTCACTTTTAAAAGGAGGTTGTTTATATGAGCCATGAGAAGAGGAAGGGGAAGGCGAAGAAGCGGCTTCTAGAGCTTGAGCATAGCCGGCTCCTTGTTGAAAGCCTGCGCTTGGAGGTGGAAGGCAGGAGGAGACGCGAGAAAATGGCTCGTTTAATCTTGAATCGACAGGCCTGGAAGGATTACGTTGTCTAGGTGGTTTTGAATGGGCCTGTTTGAAGAGTTAAGCCGAGTCTACCCCCTTGAAAACGTTCACCCCTACGGCCTGGTTTTAATCGTCCCCAATTCAGCATTCAAGCCCGAGTGGAAGCCTGTCCTGGAGGCTGAAGGCGTCCAAATATACACCAACGCCTATGACGGTAAAGTTTGCTTCTTCCTGCGTAAGAGGGAGGGGGGAGACGAGGCTAAGCCAGCCGGGGAGCCCCAGCCTGAAGCTAAGCCCAAGCCTAAACCGCGGAGGCTTGAATGGACTCCCCAGGATTTAGAGGTGCTGAGGCGCCTGCGGACTGAAGGCTTAGCCCCCTCCGAAATTGCTG
>JAGTRA010000023.1:8197-11927 GCA_018396935.1 Candidatus Bathyarchaeota archaeon | reverse complement strand
TTTAGACATAAAAGCCTATTCCCGCCTGTTGTTGCGTCTTCTACCATGCAGTCTATGCAAAAAAGTTTATGGCATCTACTGCATTGCCTAAGGTAGCTATATGGGAAAACTCTGCCGCATATTCCGCATTCATCCTTATAAGTCATTTATGCTTCTACCCTAAGCTAGCCCTTCACCACGGCGAGTGGCACAAGCCTAGCCACCTTAGTGGCTATGCCAACCTTATGGCTTACATCCGCCACAACATCCACGTTCTTATATGCTGGGTCAGCCTCTTCAGCCAGCACCACAGCGCTGGCAGCCCTAACCGCTATACCTCGCTGTTCTAAATGACGCTTTATGTCTCCGCCGTAGAAGCGTCTTTTAGCCGCTGCCCTACTTAACATTCTGCCCGCTCCATGGGCTGTTGAGCCGAAGCTAAGCTCCATAGCCTTATCTGTGCCGACGAGAACCCATGAGCTTGTCCCCATGCTTCCTGGAATTATAACTGGCTGTCCAACGCTTTGATAATCAGCTGGAATCTCAGGGTGGCCTGGTGGAAAGGCGCGGGTAGCCCCCTTCCTGTGAACCCAAACCTTCCTCGTTTCGCCATTAACCTTATGAACCTCAATCTTAGCTATGTTGTGGGCTACATCGTATAGGAGCTTTAAGCCCAAGCTTTCAGGGTCTTGCTTAAACACTTCTTGGAAGCTTTGTCTCACCCAGTGGGTTATTGCTTGCCTGTTTGCAAAGGCGTAGTTGACAGCGCATGCCATAGCCCCATAATAATCCTCTGCTTCTTGGCTATTTCCAGGAGCGCATGCCAGCTCTCTATCTGGAATAGCTATTTTATACTTGTGGACAGCTCGCTCCATAACCCTAAGGTAATCTGAGCATATTTGATGGCCATAACCCCTAGAGCCACAGTGAATCATAACAGTTACTTGTCCCTCAAACTCTATCCCAAAGGCCTTAGCCGTTTTCTCATCATATATCCTATCCACTTTTTGAACTTCTAGAAAGTGGTTTCCAGAGCCCAGTGTTCCTATTTGGGCTAGGCCCCTATTCTTAGCAGTTGTTGAAACCTTATCTGGGTCAGCATTTTTCATGCATCCCCTTTCCTCACAGTGGCTTGCATCTTCATCCCATCCTAGGCCCCTATCTATAACCCATTGAACACCCTCCATCACTAAGGCATCTAAGTCGCTAGTTGATACTCGAAAGTCTTTTCGGCGGCTTCCAAGGCCGCTGGGGACATTCCTAAATATTGCGTCTGCAAGCTGGGCAAGCTTAGGCTTAAGATCTTTTTCCGACAGGTTTGTTGTTAAAAGGCGAACTCCACAGTTAATGTCATAGCCCACGCCGCCCGGGCTTATTACGCCCTCATCATAATCCGTTGCTGCAACTCCGCCTATTGGGAAGCCATAACCTTCATGCCCATCCGGCAATGTTATAGAATACTTGTATATGCCAGGTAAGTGAGCAACATTTGCGCATTGTTCAAGGGTTCTATCAGTTTGCATCTTCTCTAAAAGCTCTTCATTAGCGAAAACTATGCCTGGGACCCTCATGCCAGGCTTATACCTAGGAATACGCCAAGTATACTCATTAACCCTCTCAAGAGGAACTTTTTCAGAAGGTGGACGCCCCTCTCCCTCTTCGCCCATAACATCACCTAAGCCTCCCTAAAATGGGCCCAGCATAAAAAGGGTTTCGGTATATAGAAAATGCTAAAAACCCGGCGGTTCAGCATTTTTTAAGCTTAATAGTAGCAACGCTTAACTATAAAACAGGTGATAAAACTCTGTCAGTTTAATATAGGAGGGGTAGCGTGGTTAACTTAGTGATTTTCGGAGCGCCAGGCTCCGGTAAGGGAACGTACGCCTCCCGCTTAAAAACCAAGCTTAATGTTGAAGTCATCGCCACAGGAGATATCTTCAGAGAGATTATCAAGGAGGATACGCCTCTCGCAAAAACCATTAAAAGCTATGTTGAGAAAGGCTTACTTGTTCCCGATGAAATAACCCTAGAAATTTTAAAACAGAATCTAGCCAAAATACCTAAGGATAAAGGCTTCCTCTTAGACGGCTACCCCAGAACAGTTGAACAGGCTAAAGCCCTAAATGAAATAGCAAAAATAGACGCCATAATCCACCTGGTTGTCCCAGAGTGGATAATTATTGAACGCCTCTCGTCGAGGAGAATATGTAAAAACTGCGGCGCCATCTACAACATTCTCTTCCTAAAACCAAAAAATGACATGATATGTGACAACTGCGGAGGCCCACTCTATCAACGTGAAGACGACACCCCTGAAGTCATAAGGAGGCGTATAGAAGTTTATGAAAAACAAACCCAACCAGTGCTTCAATACTATAAGGAGAAAGGCGTACCCTTCGTGGAGGCTAAATGTGAGAAGCTTGAAACCCCACCAGAGGAAATAGTTGACCAAATTCTAATGGGCTTAAAAAACTTAAAACTAATTTAGAGTCCCCTAAATGTCTAGAATAAATTTCACCGTTACCTTATTAGGCTCTCTAATTATCTCCATCTGGTGATAGGTTATGGCCTTAATTCCAACTTTTTGAGTATGCTTATCTGGGTTGAATTCTTCACCCCATATTTTCGCCTTAAGCCTATACCCCTCATCCGTCTTCTCGATTGATAGCACCTTAAACTTTGAATATAAGACCTGATTTATTTCAGACCTTACAAGAAGCTCCTCAATCCAGCTATATAGGAGGGCATATTCATCATCAGCCTCAACCTCAACCTCCTCCTCAATCTTCGGCTCCACTCTATCTATGTCCGTCATAACCTCAAAGGCTGCAGCGGCAGCATTTTCAAAAGCCTCCATTAAATCCCTACCATAAGCAGCTATGTAAACGTCTGCCGTATGCTCAAGAAACTCAAACTTCCTCTCTAAAGCCATATCCTAAACCCGACTCTTATAAAGCGCTAAAAATACTCCGTAATCCTATTAATAGCCTCTACAACCAATGCTATGGTGTTTTCTGCATCTTTAAGGCTTATCATTGAAACAGGGCTATGAATATACCTCGTTGGTACAGATACAACCCCGCTAGGCACCCCCTCCCTCGTCAGGGATATTCGCGCAGCATCCGTTGTACCTTGGAGGCCTGACTCAAGCTGATATGGTATGCCCTTAGCTTCTGCAGCATCCACTAGCAGCCTTAAAACCTTAGGATGGGTTACAAGCCCATAATCTGCAACTGTTATTGATGGACCCTTACGCATCTTCGCCGGGGCTTCATGCTCCTTAACTCCTGGAACATCCCCGGCGACGGTAACATCTAACGCTAGACCTACATCAGGGTATATGCTAAAGGCTGCGGTGGTAGCACCCCTTAAGCCAAGCTCCTCCTGAACAGTTCCAACAGCGTAAACCGTGCATTCAACATCTTTAAGACACTTCATAACCTCAACCATGATGGCGCAGCCAACGCGGTCATCAAAAGCCTTACCTATAACAGCATCCTTACCAGATTTAGCAAACTTTACATCAAAGCTTATTGGGTCGCCAATTTTAACCCCCATCTCATTTACTTCCTCTAGGCTTTCTGCGCCAACATCTATAAATAGCTCGTCATAAGTCATAACCTTCTTCCGCTCTTCCTCCTTTTGGATGTGGGGTGGCTTACTGCCTATTATGCCTGGAATCTGCCCCTTCTCAGTGTGTATTATCACCTTCTGAGCCAGCAGTCTGCGGTCATCTATCCCGCCCATCTTA
>JAGTRA010000023.1:4578-8187 GCA_018396935.1 Candidatus Bathyarchaeota archaeon | reverse complement strand
CCTCCCTAACTTCATCAACATAACCCGTAAGAAATTCCCTCATGAGATTCCTAACTTCATCCTCCTTTCCAGCAACCCCGCAAGCATTTGAAAGACGCTCTAACACTTGGACAAACAAATTAAAACCTCCACTAACTCATCAGCTAGCATTTGATGAAAACCCTATATTAACAATTTTGGTTAATGAGAAACCTAATTCAAGAATCGTGAAGCCCGTTAAATTTTGTCGTGAAAATATCTGAAATAACTAAAAAGATGGGTTGTGGAACTTTAATGCTTTAGCGCCATCATTGTTTTTCAGATGATGATCTAGTCTGTTGCTTGCGAATTTCCATGTAGTCTGTTAACAGTAGAACTCCCTCTATTATCAGGAAAATGCCAACTAGAATGCCTAGAAGCTCAGGGACAGCGATGACCACTATACCAAAGATTATGCATATGATTGCTAAAATAGGCTTTGAAACGGTTATGCCTATCTTCTTTAAGCCTTTTTCAACAACTCCTGACAATTTACCCCCCAGATTACGTAACACACTTCAAGGATTTATTTTTTATTTTAATGTTTAATGGATAGCGGTTGCAGCTAAAGATAAATAGTGTATGTAAATGTATATATCAAAGGCAGTAGAGTAATACATTAGGCTGATGATTTATGGAACAGAGGAAGATAATGTCCCTTGGAAGATCCTCCCTCGTTGTATCCCTTCCTAAAAATTGGGTTCAAATGAATAGATTGAAGCAAGGCGACTTAGTTTCAATAACTGTTGGTAGGGACAGATCCCTCATAATATATCCGGGTCAAAAGGGCTGCGAGGAAATGGCTAAAATCACACTTGAGGTTGAATCCGATGAGGATATTTCCGCAATAGTGCGCAACATAATCGCATGCTACCTTAATGGTTACTCTCACATTAAACTTGTTTCTAAAACATTCTTTAGCGTTCAACAACAGAAGGCCATTAGAAAGATAGCCCAAATGCTATACCTCAGAATATTAGAGGCGGACACTAGAGAGATTCAATTAGTAACCCTTATGGATGAGTCGAAAGCTTCCATAGATACAAGCATAAATAGAGCCTACAAAATATCAAGCTCCATGGTTAGAGACGCATTTGAAGCCTTAAAGCGGCAAGATGCCTCTATGGCTAGATCCGTATATAGCCTGGACGATGAAGTTGATCACTTCTCGTTTTTCCTCCTTAGGCTCATAAGAAAGGCAGCTGTCAACCCATCTCTAGCAAACCAGCTTAATTTAGACATTGTAGACTGCCTAGACTACCAAACCTTAGTACATCGCATAGAGCAAGTTGCAGATCAAGCCTCAAGCATAGCGCAACATATAATAATGCTTGAGGGTAGACGTAAAAAGATCTCAGATGTTTTGCTTAGCAAAATGGCTTCTGCAGGGCTTGAAGCCCTTGATCTATACGAAAAAGCATTCAATTCCCTTCTCACAAAAGACGTAAAACTCGCCGTCGAAGTTGTTGAACATAAAATTAAGATAGAAAAACTCGACATGGAACTCGCCTCCCTCGCCTTCACTGAGGAAAAAGATACAGAGATAATCTGCGCCTGCTGCTCAATTAGAGATAGCATAAAACGCATCGCAGATTACTCAGCGGACATAGCTGAAATAACCATAAATGGCTGCTTTAGGCCTGCCCAATAACCCTGATAAATTCAGTACGCTGTAAAAACCTTTAGCCATCTAACTTGGAAGACGCTTTTCGCCAATAGAAAGTTGTACTTTTTGATTAGCAAACTATAGTTCTTGGAAAAACTTTTAAACTCTTATGGTCTATTGATGTTTTAGGCGGTTGTTGAAAATGTTAAAAATTTTCAACAAAAAAGCTATTGGAAAAGTTACAGCAGTAATTATTGCTGTGATTTTGATCGCCGCTATTGCTGGAGGCGTTTACTACTTCTATGTTATACCCGCCGGTAGAGAAGTGAAAAATCCTGACACGATAATTGAAGCCACGATAGGTGAACCTGAAACTTTAGATCCAGCTTGGGCTTATGATACCGCAAGTGGCGAAGTAATCTTCAACATTTATGATACTTTAATCTTCTTTGATAGGGAACGGGTAGATAAATTTGTTCCAAAAATAGCAGCTCAAGTACCATCTTTTGAAAATGGGCTTGTGCGAGACGATGGTATGACGATAATATTCCCGATAAGACAAGGAATTAAGACTCACGCCGGCGGCACTATAACACCAGAGGATGTTGAATACTCCTTTGAGAGAGCTATGATTCAGGATCGCGCCCATGGACCAATATGGATGCTCCTTGAACCATTGCTTGGGGTATACTCAATCGAAGATTTAGGCGATCTCTCCAACCCAACGGAAGCGGCTAAAGTAGGGCAAATGATAGATAAAGCCGTTGAAGTTGATGGAAACAATGTGGTATTTAGGCTTGCGAAGAAGTTCTCCCTAACTACGTTTCTCCAAATTTTAAGTCAGACATGGGCAAGCATAATTGATAAAGAGGCAGCAGTAGCCCATGGCGCGTGGCCAGGTAATAAAGACAATTGGGTTGAAGTTTTCGCAAAGTATCATGATCCTGAAGTGCCTGAACTCCAGGAGGTAGACTGCGGTTCAGGACCATTTATGCTTGAAAAATGGGAGCATGGAAAGGAAATATCCCTAGTAAGGTTTGAGGACTATTGGGCTGGACCAGCCAAAATTAAGAGGGTGATCATTAAGTACGTAGATGAGTGGTCTACTCGTAAGCTTATGTTCCTACAGGGAGACGCTGACATAGTTTATGTCCCAAGGCAATACATAAGCGAGGTTGAAGGAGCACCTGGTATAAGATGCATAAAGGACCTGCCTACGCTACAGTTAGATGCCGTATTCTTTACATTTGAAGTTGATCCCAACAGTCCTTATATAGGCAGCGGTAAACTTGATGGGAAGGGTGTTCCACCAGACTTATTTAAGGACGTAAATATGCGAAAAGCTTTCGCCTACTCATTCGACTGGGATACCTTCATTAAGGAGGCTATGCTAGGGGAGGCAAAACAAGTGCCCGGGCCAATACCTGAAGGCCTTCCAGGCTTTAACCCCAACCAGCCAAAGTACACCCTTGACTTAGCTAAAGCTGAAGAGTACTTTAAGAAAGCTTGGAATGGGCAAGTTTGGGAGAAAGGCTTCACCCTAGAAATACTCTACAACACGGGTAACATACCCCGTAAAACAGCGGCTGAAATACTGAAACATAACATCGAAAGCCTCAATCCGAAATTCCACATTAACGTTAGAGAAGTTGACTGGCCAACATATCTAAGAGCCTTCGTTAGAAGTCAATTACCTGTATTCATAATTGGATGGCTTGCAGACTATCCTGACCCACACAACTTTGTATATCCATTCATGCACTCTAATGGCGATTATGCATCGGCACAAAAATACAGTAATCCAAAAGCCGATGAACTTATTGAGAAAGGAATTGCTGAAAGCGATCCGGAGGCTCGAAAGAACATATACTATGAGTTACAGCGCATATACTATGAGGATGTGCCTAGCTTCATTATAGATCAGCCGCTTGGCCGCCACTGGGAGAGAGACTGGGTTAAGGGATGGTACTATAACCCAATACACC
>JAGTRA010000023.1:0-4568 GCA_018396935.1 Candidatus Bathyarchaeota archaeon | reverse complement strand
TACTTCTATGATCTTTGGAAAGGCTACTAGGCGTTCAATTCCACCTCTATTTTTTTATTTTCCCACAAAGTAAACCTTTATATCTAAAGAAGCTAAAGGTTTGAGAAATGGGATCAAATTTAAGGACGTATATAGCGAGAAGGTTACTTCTAGTTATACCGACGCTTATAGGAGTAACTTTACTCATTTTCGCAGTAACCCAACTTTTTGACCCAGTGCAGCGGGCTTCCCTATACATTAGAGACCCTAAAAACCTAAGGGCCATAGATGAGGTGATAAGGAAATACGGTCTTGATCAACCCTTCTATATTCAATATTTTAGTTGGTTAAGCCAGCTTTTAGAGGGTAACCTTGGATGGTCTCAATCCCTCCACATGCGAGTAATAGATGCACTTGTTACGCGGGCTCCTGCAACCATAGAGCTCGCCATGTACGCGGCGCCCTTAACGATAATTTTAGGAATACGTCTGGGAAAACTTTCGGCGGTGAAAAAGGATACGTGGGTTGATCACTTTACAAGAGCCTTCGCCATAATAGGCTGGTCTCTGCCAGCCTTTTGGTTAGGCATAGTGCTGCTAGCGTTTTTCTATGGAGGCCTCGGCATATTCTCTCCAGGCAGATTAAGCCCATGGGCTGAAGCCCTCATAAGGTCAGGGGAATTCAAGGTTTATACGGGACTTTACACGATTGATTCTATCCTTAATCTTAATGCTGCAGTTTTCCTTGATGCCCTCTCCCACTTAGTGTTGCCAGTCACAACGTTGACGATAATTGACGTGGCGTTAATAATGCGCATAATGCGTTCCAGCATGCTTGAGCAGTTAGGCAAGACTTATATCATAGCTGCGAGGGCAAGGGGGCTGGATGAAAAAACCGTTGTTGATAAACACGCAACAAAGAACGCTCTTATACCTGTCATAACTATTTCCGGGCTCCTTACAGCGGGAATGCTGTCCGGCATGGTTATAACTGAAACCATTTTTGAGTTTAAAGGTGTAGGCTATTTTGCAGCTCATGCAGCAACTCAGCTGGATATACCTGCAGTGTTAGGCTTTGCGCTCCTAACGGGCATAATATTCGTAATTGCTAACTTGATAGTGGATCTTCTATACGCCTACGTGGATCCTAGAATAAGGCTTGGGTGAAGACTGGATGAGACTTATTGATAGTGAAAGCCCAAGAATAAAAGAGTTAAAGTTCATATGGAAAAGGCTAAGATCCAGCCCATTATCCCTAGCCGGCCTCGCAATAATAATTTTCTTCACCCTCATAGCCATTTTCGCTCCAGTATTAGCTCCTCCTCGGGGAGGGCGAGACCCCTACATGATGCCTAGGTTTGGCTTTTCACCGACGCCACGGCCGCCCAGCCCTGAAGCAATTTTCGGCACGACGGAAGGCCAATATGACCTCTATTATGGCATTATATGGGGCACAAGAACAGCTTACCGTATTGGATTACTTGTAGTCTTAGCAAGTGCTCTAGTGGGCATTGTCATAGGAAGCATAGCCGGTTACTATAAAGGTGTAATAGATGAGGTTCTTATGCGCATAACAGACATATTCCTAGCCTTTCCATCACTAATTCTAGCTATGGCTTTTGTAGTGGCCTTCGGCCGAAGCTTAGACAGCGTAACCCTAGCCCTTATAATCGTATCTTGGCCATCATACGCTAGGCTAATTCGCGGCGAAGTGCTTAAAGTAACTGCTGAAGACTTTGTAGAAGCAGCTAAGGCGGTGGGCTGCTCAGACTTTAGAGTAATAGTTAAGCATGTACTCCCAAATACAATATTCCCCCTTCTCGTAATGGCATCCCTTGACATTGGATCTATAGTGTTAACGGCTGCAGCTCTAAGCTTCCTCGGGTTAGGGGCGCCAACAGGCTACTCAGACTGGGGTCAGATAATATCGCTTTCAAGAAATTGGATAACAGGCGCTCCTGGAAATCCCTTCGCTTACTGGCACACCTACATAATCCCCGGAGTTTTCCTCTTCCTATTCGTGATGGGCTGGAACCTCTTAGGCGATGCCCTACGGGATGCATTAGACCCGATGATGAGGAGGCGATGATGCGTAATGAATAGCATGCTAGATAATGCTGAAAAGCTAAGGGTTAAAGACCTTATTGTGAGATTCTACACCTATGAAGGAATTGTTAAGGCTGTAGAAAAAGCAAACCTCAACCTAATAAAGGGTGAGACTCTAGGCATTGTGGGAGAAACTGGAAGTGGTAAATCAGTAACAGCCCTAACAATAATGGCTCTAACCCCTCCCCCAGGTAAAGTTGAAGGGGGCAGTATTCTATTTCAGCGGGCTACGGGCGAAGTTGTAGACATCCTTAAGCTGAATGAGGCGGTGCTCCTTAAGATAAGGGGTAAAGAGATATCCATGATATTTCAAGAACCAAACGCTGCTCTAGATCCCCTTTACACGGTTGGAGATCAAATAGCTGAGGCTCTATTAACCCATAGAAGAGCTGAAATGTTAGAGGCAGCTAGAGAGCTTGAGGCCGTTGAAAGCCGCGGTTTATGGAAAATTTTAAAGAATATCCCATACTTTAGGGAAAGATTTAAGGAGAAACTGTTAAAAAAAGCTGCACATAAAGAGATTATTGAACTATTAAGGCTTATGGAAATCCCAGACCCGGAGAGGATTATTAATGCATATCCACATGAACTTAGCGGAGGTATGCAGCAGAGGATTGTTATCGCAATAGCCCTCGCCTGCTCACCCGCCGTGCTTCTAGCCGATGAGCCAACTACAAACCTCGACGTAACAGTTCAAGCCCAAATCCTTGACCTCATTAGACGCCTTAAGGAGCGATTTAAGACATCGGTAATATATATAACCCATGATATGGGTGTTATAGCTGAGCTAAGCGACCGCGTAGCTGTAATGTATGCTGGCAACGTTGTTGAGGTAGCCCCCACGAGAGAGATTTTTAAGAACCCACTGCATCCATACACTAAAGCTCTATTAGACTCCATTCCGAGACCAGGTTCACCCTTTAAGTCTATACCTGGAATAGTTCCAAACCTTGTAAATCCGCCAAGTGGTTGTCGCTTCCATCCAAGATGCAGCTACGTTATGGATAGGTGTATTGAAGGAACCCCGCCCCTAATAGAGGTATCAAAAGGACATTATGTGGCCTGTTTCCTTCATGGTGGCGCATGATATGGGAAATCTACTCATAACCCTCGAGCTTAAGAAGTATTTCCCCATAAGAGGAGGCTTACTTGGTAGGAAAAAAGGTGAGGTTAAAGCAGTTGATGGAGTAAGTCTCGCAATAAAAAAGGGTGAAACCTTTGGACTTGTAGGTGAGTCAGGCTGCGGAAAAACGACTTATGGAAAAACCATCATAAGGCTTCTTAACCCTGATGGGGGTAAAATTCTCTTCGACCCTAAAGGCGAACTTCCAGACGATATTCAAGATGACGCTGTTGATGAATTCAATATTGCTGATCTAAAGGGGAAACAGCTTAAGGCCTTGAGGAGACATATGCAAATAGTCTACCAAAACCCGTCAACATCTCTAAACCCGCGGATGCTAGTTAAGGATATAGTATCTGAGCCCCTCATAGTTCATGGTGTATGTAAGGGCAAAGAGGCTGAAGAAAGAGTTCTCGATATGCTTAAGCATGTGGGTTTATCTGAGGAGCACATGCGCAGGTACCCCCACGAATTTAGTGGTGGTCAAAGACAGCGAATAGCTATAGCGAGAGCGCTTATAACAAAGCCAGAATTTGTAGTCCTTGATGAACCAACTTCCTCAGTAGATGTTTCAGTTAGAGCATCCTTGATAAATCTCTTCAAAAAGTTACAGGAGGAGATGAACCTAACATATGTATTTATAAGCCATGACCTCTCCGTGGTTGAAGCCTTCTGTGACAGAGTAGCCGTCATGTACCTAGGTAAAGTAGTGGAGCTCGCTACAGCCAAGGAACTCTTTAATGCTCCACTTCACCCATACACCCAAGCTCTTTTCTCAGCTATACCAATACCTGACCCTGAAACCAAGCGTATGAGAATAATATTGAAAGGTGAACCGCCTAGCCCAGCGAACCCGCCTAAAGGATGCAGGTTCCACCCTAGATGCATCCATGCAACAGATGTTTGTAGCAAGGAGGAACCCTCCTTAAAAATGGTGCGCTCCGACCATTTTGTTGCTTGTCACCTATACTAGCTGTCCTAAACGTTAATTGATTAATTTTTATGGCGAAAAATCTTAAAGGAGGAATAACGTAAGAAGCTAAGTTGCTTTAATACTCGAAAGTGTGATGGAATTGGAATCTAAAAGCGAAGCAACATGTAAAGTTATTAAGTATGACAAAGAGGACAAGTATGGCCCCTGCTACATAGTTGAAACTAAAGATGGTCGACAAGTTAAGATAGCGGATACATTTGCTGAGATGTTCCCTCTATGGGTCGGCAGAGTATTAATAACGGCTGATAATGAGAAATGGGCTCTAAAAGCTGCTGAAGTAGCTACAGGCTTTGCCACCAGCGTCATAATGGCTCCAGCAGAAGCTGGCGTGGAGGCGATGGTGCCTAATGAGAAGACACCTGATGGC
>JAGTRA010000022.1:10014-11961 GCA_018396935.1 Candidatus Bathyarchaeota archaeon | reverse complement strand
ACACCTGTATGTTCAAAGTTATGCGCCTTTATAGCCTCAATACAATCTCCAGATAGCTTATCTTTGAGAATATCAGCAGCTATAAGTGTATGTTTCTCAGGCTTATCTGCTGTAAATTCGTAGTCAATGTCATGGAGTAAACCAACCAAACCCCACTTTTCTTCATCATCTCCAAAATATCTCGCAAGGCTGCGCATAATTGCTTCAACAGCCAGCATATGGTAACGAATATTCCTTTTTGAAATGTACCTCTCAACTAAACCTAGAGCTTCTCCATGGGACAACAAGTCTCATTCACTCTCATACATCGTTTTATTTGTTTCAAACAAATTAAATTTAAGCTTCTTGATGCAAATAGGGGATGTGAGAAAAAGCATTTAACATCTGGCATGCAAAAACTAAAGGTTCTTGTGGATAAACTAAGCTTAAAACTTATATGCTCATCACCTTAATCCATTGGATTTACAGTCGTGGCTCAGCATGAATCCCATTAAATTAAGCGGCTGGAAAATGGCTGTTATACCCATTCTTGGAATATGCGCCTTCATAGCATATCTATACTTATTAAGGGTAGATATTCCTCAAATAATTTCCATAATTCAGCAAGCGAATCCACGCTTTTACTTGTTAGCCGCTTTATTCGTATTTCTAGATGTTTTCTTTCTCTCTGAAGCATGGCGTGTTTTGTTAAGACATCTTTCAGTTAAACTTTCAGTACTTAGAGCATACATTTACGTTTGGTACAGCCTATTTATAGATATAATCGTTCCAGCTGAGTCAATAAGCGGTGAATTTTCTAGGCTTTATTTAGTTTCTAGGGATTATGGAAATGATGTAAGCGGAAAGGTTGTAGCCTCACTTGTTGCCCACAGGCTGATAGGAATGACCATAGGTTTCCTCTCTCTTATCTTGGGATTAAGCATGCTTTTGTCAGAGACGCAAATAAACAGCATAATATTCAATATTAGCTTATTCCTAATAACTGCAACGGCAATTTTAATAGTATTGCTTTTGCTTCTATGCATAAAAGAGCAGTGGACCTTGCGATTGATTGACCTCCTACTTAAAGCCATTGAATTTGTTAGCAAGGGACGCTGGAAGCCTACGAAAATAAGAGATGAAGCTCAAAAACTTGCAAACATGTTTCACTCTTCTATTCTAGAGTTTGGACGCGCCCCAAACGTTATCGTCTCCGCTCTTTTATTGTCCAGCCTCTCATGGTTTTCATATTTAGCCACGTCCTACTTAGTATTTTTATCACTAGGCTTCAAGGTTTCCTGGAGTGTTATACTTGTTTCTCAGTCGATAATTTCAGCTGTGAAGTCTATCCCCCTCGGTATTCCCTTTGAAGTAGGATTGCCTGAAATAACTATGGTTACAATTTATAGCGTATTAGGCGTCCCCTCTGGAATAAGCGCAACATCAACGATACTCAATAGAGTTTTAACGCTTTGGCTTAGATTCTTTGTAGGTTTTTTTGTCCAGCAATTTTTTGAATTAAAGCAGATAACTACTAAGTTGAAAACTGAGCTGGATAAACCTAAATCCTCTAAGATCTATTAGATTTATGGTGAGCCTTATAATAATTGAAGTGGCTTCTGTAGAACACTTAAATAAGCTTTATGAAATTGAAAAGAAATGTTTCGAAAGTGAGGCTTTTAGCAAGAAACACCTATACA
The DNA here is from genome assembly GCA_018396935.1 of Candidatus Bathyarchaeota archaeon. Taxonomy (GTDB): domain Archaea; phylum Thermoproteota; class Bathyarchaeia; order Bathyarchaeales; family Bathycorpusculaceae; genus DSZD01. The sequence goes on along the minus strand of JAGTRA010000022.1, from coordinate 10,282 downwards.
ACTTATTAATACATCCCAATTCCATAAATCTAATCGCAAGAAGCGGGAAGACGATTGTAGGCTTTATTATTGGAATCACCTATTACGAGGATAATATGCTTATAGGCCATATATTAACGATAGATGTCCTGCCTGAGTATAGGCGAAGAGGCATAGGTGCTAAGCTACTTTCAGAGATTGAAAAAATCTTTATGGAAAGAGGTGTTTTAAAGTGTCGTCTTGAGGCTAGAGAAGATAATACAGCTGCTATATCATTATACAAAAAGTT
>JAGTRA010000022.1:1751-10004 GCA_018396935.1 Candidatus Bathyarchaeota archaeon | reverse complement strand
GTAAGGAAAATTAGTAGATATTATGGAGGCGTTGATGGGGTTCTTTTTGAGAAATTTATAGGAGAAAGGAGCTGGAAACTTTAATAAAAGCCATTAGAAAAGCTAAAAGAAGAAATACAATAGGATTTTGAATCTCTGTAGGAAACGGCTGCTTCAAGTTTTTTCAATAAGCTTCTTAGCTTCTTCTATCCATCGGCTTACTATTTTTGGCGATACTTTCAACTTTGAAGCTATATCCTCTGCGGAGGCCTTTGCAAGTGCTTCAACCGTTTCAACGCCTATGGCCTTAAGCTGGGTTGCGCGCTTCTCCCCTATACCCTTTACGTCAGTTAATTTAAGTGTAGATGCTGTAGGCTTTTCTACAACCTGAGCAACTGCTGTCTCTACTTTTGGCGTGGCTTCTTGAACTATGGGTTGTGCTTCGGTTGGTTGAAGCGGCTGTGATGACCCCTGTATCGGAACTGTTGAGGCTGCGGCCTCCGCCACTGCTTTGGCTTTTGGCCTATAGTAATATCCAACTCCAATGCATAAGAGACCCAAAATAACCGTTGAGACCACATACAACTCTCTGTATTCTATTTGGTATGCTAGGATTATACCAGTTAGCACAAAGAAAATCAATGCAACCGTATATAGGGTGTAATCTGAACGCATAGGACTTTTCTCCTAACCATTTCTATCTTAGAGGAACGCTTTAAATAATTTTCTACGATCTATGAAATATTACAAAAATCGGTTTCCGCATGGAAAGAAGTGTTTAAACAGTAGCTTGAAAAATGTTAGGGAGTCTAATTCTAGGAAAATGTTTGGAGAGAAAAACATTCATTATCAATGGAGTAGAGTAGCAAAGGAAACAAGTAATGTTTCGCTTAAGATCTTCTTTGTTTATATCCGCTTCTTCGTCCTCTTGTGTTAAATTCTCTTCTACCTCTTCCAAATGGGCGTCTTTGCACTTCATAAACTTTATTTGAAAGGTTATTTTCAGTATTGACCTCGCATGTTAATTCTTCTTTAGCTAATTCAAGGCGTCCATATCTTCCAATGTTTAGGCGCATACTGCCTCTAAAGAGACTTATGTATCCATTTTCTATGCTTATCGTCTCTCCTTCATTTACTTTACCTATGTTTTCATCCCATAGGGTTAGGTATATGCAACCTGTTTCATCACCTATTAGAGCATCGCAAACACTGTGGGATGAACCATCCCTATTGGATGTAACTCTTCTAACTTCGCCTTTAGAAATCACCTTAGCTGTAACGTTGACAGCCCTCGACCTTGGAGTTAAATCGCAAACTTTTACGTCTGAAGTTTTTCTATCTCCGGAAAAGCCTTCTATAGCCAAACCTAATTCAACACCTTTTAATTTTTGCAGAAAGGTAGGCATTTATTTCCACTTAAAGATTTTGGTTAGTAAACGTCCCGCCCACCAAGCTTAAGAATGATCACTCTCTATTTGTTAATTCATTTATCTGCTTTTCCATCATATGTCCACGGCAGTAAACCAATGCTTTTTTAACACCTGGGACTTTCATCGCTTCCCTCTTAATGTCAGCAGCTATTTTAAAAGCTATGGGGCAGAAGGGGCTGGATGGAGTAAACTCCACCTTAACGATGCCGGGTTCTTCTTCTTTAACACTTCTAATCATATTCATCTCAGCGAAGCTTAATCCAGTTTCAGGATCTATAACTTTTCCAACAACTTCACGAACTTTTTCTTCCAATTCCGTCAAATTCATCACTCCCTCTAAGGTTCTTCACTCATCTAATATAAATTTTACATTCCGTTAGTATTGAATACCCTTCTTTGTAACAGTCTCAGGTGGATGCTTAACATCCACAACCTCTATGACAAAGTCAGCTCTATCCATTAACTCCTTAGGAGCATAACGTCCAGTTAAGACTACATCCGTCCTTTTTGGAATTTTATCAAGGAACTTCAAAACTTCCTGAACATCTAAAAGTCCGCAGTGAACTGCTAAATTTATCTCATCCAATACCAACAAATGGGGCTTTTTCTCCTTCAAGATTTTTTCAGCAAATTTAAGCGCTTTTTTCGCTAGTCTCTTATCCCTCTCGTTTAGGTTGCTTAAGCCACGCCATCCCCTGCGGCCAAAGAGGTAAATCTCGTAATATGGAGCTAAAAGCTTCCTAACCTTGTACTCCCCTGTCTTACGCCACCACTTCATGAACTGAATAATAACAACTTTCTTTTTATGCCCAACTGAGCGTAACGCTAAACCTAAAGCGTTAGTGGTTTTTCCTCCGCCAGTCCCAGTATAAAGGTAGATATGTCCCAAAATAAACCCTAAAGTTCTATCAGCAACTCAGTTTTAATAATTTACTCCCGCCTGCTGAGGATAACCTAAGAGTGGAAAGATAAACTATTCTCTAAGCGGCTAAGCTCCTATTGGCTCTCTTATGGCTCCTGTAGAGTGTATGTTCCGTTTTGGATCTGATTTATTAAGGTTTTTGTATGATTAAGTAAGGCTTTCTCTAATGTTCTGATCTGCTCAATCTGAGGTGAACTATTATTTTTAAAGACGCTCTCCATGATTGAAATTACGTAATCTATTACGATGCATGTAAATAGTACAGAGGCTACGATAAGCAGTAAAGCAGCTACTGAAGAATACATTCTGGCCTCCTCCTTCCTCCTCTAAATATACGCGTTGATTAATACTCATATAGGTTATTCCGGTTTGGTAATGTTTCAGGTTCAATAAACATTAGGCAAAGTAATATGGAAATGGTCTAGCTTAAAAGTCAACTCTTAAATACACGGTAGTTAACCATGTAGTTTGATGGAGTAAGGCTAAATGTCATATGACTATGAAGCCCTATTGGAGAGAGCACGTTCACAGCTCCCTGTAGCCACAATTAAAAGGGAGCGCTTAGAGCTTCCAGAACTCCAGCACATGATTATAGGCATGAGGACCATTGTTCAAAATCTTGGGGAAGTGGCTGAAATCCTAAATAGGGATATTCATCACCTATTAAAGTTTTTAACAGGAGAACTCGCTACAGCAGCCACAATTCAGGATTCCAAGGTAATCTTTCAAGGAAAATTCTCTAAAGACACTATTGAAAGAATTATTAGGCGTTACATGGAAATCTTCGTAATATGTCCAGTCTGTAAGCGGCCTGACACCAAAATCATAAAGGAAAAACGCTTATCCTTCCTCCTATGCGAGGCATGTGGCGCAAAATCCTCAATTAAGACCATATAAAAGTCGTGTAAAAATTGAAGTGCTACATGAAACTCTACAAGATAGGCAATCACGTACTATTAGCAATCTGCGACACTGAACTTTTAGGGAAAACCCTCCACCAAGGAAAAATAACCTTCAAAATCACAGAACAATTCTATAAAGGCGAAGAAGTAGAAGTAGACCACGCCATAAGCATGATTGAAAAATCAACAATAGTCAACATGATTGGCGAAAACGTCGTAAATAAGGCTATAGAAAAAGGGTACGTACACCCCGAAGCAGTCATACGAATAGAAGGCATACCCCACGCACAAATCGTAAAATTGTAAAAAAGGCATTTAAACTCCATAATTATTGCGGGGAAGACTATATCCCATATAAATAGCATTAAATAGCATGATAAGCGCTGATAAGTCTAGATGGCTTAACTGTGATGATCATGCTTTTAAGGGAGATCTGCTTTCTTCTATGGTAAGAATTGAGGGTTAACTTTGGGTAAGAAGAAGGTGATAAGTGAGGAAGAGCTGAGTGAGCTTGTGCTTCCTTCAGAAAACGAAGTTCTAGGCGTAGCTGTAAAGCTTTTAGGATTTGACCGTGTCTTAGTGAAGTGCCAGGATGGTAAAGAGCGTTTATGTCGTATTAGGGGTAAGATGAAGCGTAGGGTTTGGATTCGTGAGGGGGATGTTGTTTTAGTTTCGCCATGGGACTTTCAATCAGATACTCGTGGAGATGTTGTTTGGCGCTATACCCATGGTCAAGCTGAGTGGCTGAGAAAGAATGGATACTTAAGTATCTAAGTTGTGAGGATATTTCTTGAGTTTTTGGGAACGTGTTGAAAAGAGACTTGAAAAGGAAGAGAAGGAGTATGAAACTGAGCAGTTAATGAAGGAGAAGCGAAGCGAGGAATATGAGGTTCTAGAGGAAGTTTTTGATCGCTCAACTCTTATGGTTATTTATGATTTTATGAATGCAGGCGTTATTGATAGAATTTTTGGAGTGGTTCAGTCTGGGAAAGAAGCCCGTGTTTACTGGGGAAAGGATAAAAATGGCAATGAGCTTGCAATAAAAATATACTTAACGGTTTCTGCAGAATTCAGGAAAGGCATGCTTAAGTATATCGAGGGTGATCCGAGATTTAAAAATGTTAAAAGGGATACGCGCTCGCTGATTTTTACATGGGCTCAAAAAGAGTTTAAGAATCTTGAGTTGGCTATGGCGGCCGGGGTCCGTGTTCCAAAGCCTATAGCTGTTAGAAATAATGTGCTAATAATGGAGTTCATAGGCAAAAACGGTGTAAGCGCACCCACCCTCAAGGAGCAACCTCCAGAAGATCCTGAACACATTTACCGAACCATACTAGTCTATATGAAGAGGCTTTATCAGAGGGCTGAACTGGTGCATGGCGACTTAAGTGAGTATAACGTTATGGTTTGGAATGGTCGCCCAGTCATAATAGATGTTTCTCAAGCTGTCCCCCTGTCTCATCCTTTAGCCGATCAACTATTAAATAGGGACATCAATAATATTAATAGGTTCTTTAGCCGTCTCGGTGTTAATGTCTTATCTCCAAATGAAATCTACAGGAGGATTACTGGTGGAAAGTAGACCCAGCACCTTTGTCAGAATCCCAAGGGAACGAGTTGGAGTGTTAATTGGTCCAGGAGGCGAGACAAAAAAACAAATTGAAAAAGCCCTAAATGTGGAGCTCCAAATAGAAAGTGATAGTGGTGGAGTCACAATAACCTTAGCTGAAAACTTCAACGACCCTTCAGTGCTATTTAGAGCCAAAGAGGTTGTAACGGCTATTGGGAGAGGCTTTTCCCCTGAAAATGCCTTTCGATTAATTAGGGAAGAGGACGCCGTCTTGGAGATAATCGATTTAAGGTCCATCTTTGGAAAGTCGGAATCTGATATAAGGAGAGTTAAGGGCAGAATCATAGGAGCTGAGGGAAAAACCCGTAGAACTATAGAGGAGCTCACAGATACCAGTATATCCGTTTACGGTCATACTGTTGGCATTATCGGAGGTTTTGAACAAGTTCAAATAGCTAGGGAAGCCATTAAAATGCTAATAGAAGGCAGCCAACACTCTACTGTTTATAGATTTCTGCATAAAAAACGCCATGAATTAAAGAAAAACATGCTAGACCTGTGGGAGAAGCCAGAGGAATAATGAATTGCCCTTAACGTCTAGCCGTTTAGCGACTGCTTTTCCAAATCCACTCAATAGCATTTTTCTCACAGGTAGCTACGCATGGAGGCTTCGTCTTCTCAGGCATGCATTGAGCACATACATATCGCAGCTTGTTTCTGTATTCTTCCTTAACAGAGATTAGACAGCGTTCTTCAATATCCACCATCATCTTAACAGCCTCTAAGACGCTTTTTGGACATTTTTTGGCGCAATCTTCACAGCCATCACATTTGTCAGAATCTATAACGATGTAATATTCGCCAGAAGCATCCACATATCCATAGTGTATAATTATCGTTATTCATCCTCCATTCATGCTTTCTGGCTTTTTTCATATAGAACTTTTGCAAATATGGCTGCGCCTATCGCTCCTGCGGCCATGGGGTCTCTACCATCTTTCTCCCAATCAGGTGTTGGAAGCGGCTTTATACCTATAATTTCTGCAACCCTAGAAACTATGCCAATATTTCTTGATTGCCCACCAGTTATCACAAGCTCTTTTTCGCATCCAACACGCTCAAGAAGGTTACACATCCTCAAGGCCATAGCTCGCATATAAGCTGCTAAAACCTTCTCTTTAGACCAGCCTTGACGGAGAAGACTTATAGCTTCAGTTCTGGCGAAGGCTACACATGTACAACTTACAGGCTCAGGTTCCTCATCAATTTTCAGTGAAAGTGCTCCCATTTCCTCAATGGGTACCTTAAGTAGGTCTGCAAGCACCTCCATGCCGCGTCCAGTTCCAGCTGCACATTTATCATTCATCAAGAAGGATAATACCTTGCCCTTTTCATCACATCTTATCGCCTTAATATCCTGTCCACCCACGTCGAGGATGGTTCTAACGGCTGGCCCCCAGATGTAATTTGCACCCTTAGCGTGGCATGCAATCTCCGTTAATGTGGTATGAGCCATAGGGATGTTGACTCTACCATACCCCGTTCCAACTATATAATCTATGTCTTCAATATTCATCCCCGTACCTTCAAGAGCCCACTCGAGGACTTTTTTAGCGCTGTCTGGACTACTAGATCCGGTTCTTTTAATAGCAACAGCGTATATTTCACCATCCACCATTATCACGGCTTTAGAGCTAACCGAGCCTACATCTATCCCCGCCGTTATAACCCTAGCTTTTTTCCAGTTTTTGTTAGGTAATGTTAAACGGTATTCTCTCCAACGCCAATAATTTATGTTATCCACTCTATTGCCCATTATGTTTCTCTCTCCTGGCTTTATTAACAGCGTAAAGGGCCGCTCCAAAGGCACCTGCAAACTCGGGATACTCTGGAATTATTACATCCAATCCAATTTTACGTCTTAATGTAGTTGCAAATCCAATATCCTTAGCCACGCCTCCTACAAGCATTACGTCTGGTTTAAGTCCTATGCGGTGGATCATTGACATAATACGTTCAGCCAAGGCATCATATATAGCCCTAGCAATTTCCTGTTTAGGCGTCTGTTTATGAATTAAGCTTACGACGTCAGACTCTCCAAAAATAACACATGTAGCGCTAATGGAGACGGTCCCTTGAGCTTCAAGGGAGAGGTAACCCATGTCTTTAAGGTCAACTTCAAGGGCTCTAGCCATAGCCTCTAAAAAGGCTCCAGCGCCTGCCGCGCATCGTTCATTAATTGTGAAATCTAGAACTACGCCTTTTTCATCACAGCTAATCACCCTAGACTCTTCAGCACCTATGTCTATGACTGTTCGAGTTGCTGGGTGGAGATGAACAGCAGCTAGGGCGTCTGCGGAGATCATGCTAATGGTGCTATCTGCTCTGGGAGCTAAATCAACACCCATTCCTGTGGCTGTTACGTGATCTATTTCCTTAATTGATATTTTCGCATTTTCAGCAGCCTCTTTAAGCGCTTGCTCAGCAGCCTCTCTAAGGTTGAACCCTGAGGGAACTAAGTTCCGGGAAATGACTTCTCCGCCCCTAAGTAAAACCACCTTAACATTTTGTACGCCCATGTCTAAGCCTGCTACTATCACTATTTATCCCTCAACTTCAACTCTTGACTTCAACATTTCTAAGAAGGCTTCCACCCTCGTTTTTATTTGACCTACATCCTCCCTAGTGTAATCCGTGTCTAAGTAGTAGACGGGCACGCCCATTTTATCAAGAACTCGCTTTATGCGCATGTACTCCATGGCGTATAACATGCAGCCACGATAAATGTAGTATATCACGCCGTCAACTTTACGTTCTTTAATTCTTGATATAAGCCAGTTCACTCTGTCCTCATTTCCATCTTCAGATGTAAAGCATGGACATGTGGATGGAAGCAGATACCTGTCTGCGACAGCATTAAACATGTCATGCATAATCCACTCATCTACGCCAACTGGATCATAGAGGAATCGGTCTCCAGAGCATAATTCATCAGCAACTATAACGCCCTGAGGTTTCGCCTCTTCTATAAGATTTGGAAGCTTCCAATTGTCAGGCCAAAATATGGGGGAGCCCGTTATCATTATTCTAGGAGCGTCCGGAGGACATGCCCACTCCTTTGCCTGTATTCTTCGCTCTAACTCGTTACACAATTCTATAGTTTTCATCGTCCAACGCTCAATGTCATCCCACATAATTGTCTGGTTAACTAACATAGCATCTCTACCCATTATTACTGGAGGGCCGCACCTGATTTTCTGAAGTCTTCTGAAGGCTTCAGTTGCTCTCTGAACTTTCTTAATAGCTTCGCTGAGCTTTTTTTCAGTTATCCTATTCCCAGTAAGTTTTTCAATATTCTCTTTTAACACTTTAAGTTCCTGCCTCCAAAACAGTGCCGCTTGATCAGCATCTTTTACCCTAGGCGGACATAAACTCCAAACAGGCTTATAA
>JAGTRA010000022.1:0-1741 GCA_018396935.1 Candidatus Bathyarchaeota archaeon | reverse complement strand
CGCATGTTAGTGAGGTTATAATTGCATCGCTATACTCTAAGAATGGTGAAAGACCAATCATCTTCACCCCAACCGTAGAGCGTATAATAGGGCAGACTTCCACGGGGACTATGCGACTCCCTACTTTAGCAGGATCGTAGAAACCTGAACTTACCCGTACAGGTATAGCGTCTGCTGCAAGAATAAACTCTATAGGGGCGAACATACAGGTGTAGCCTATAACCTTTTTGCCTTCATTTTTAGCTTCACGAATTTCCTTCTCTCGAACTCCAAAAAAGTTAGCAATTTCATCAAAATACTTCATATTTTCAGGTCTATTGGGCCATGTCTTCCTAATTCGCTCTAAATACTCATTCATTAACTTAATAGAGTTGACCTTTATTGTTTCTCGAAGCTCTTGAAGTTCCTTCTCCGATATCTCAGGAACATACTTCTTCTCACTTTTTCCTTCAGGCATATTGTATCACTCTCACGTTTTTTCAAGCCAGTTTCTTGATTTAAAGATAGGTTTATGAGCGAATTCTAATCTTAAGCAATCTTCATACGGGCACATTTCAATACACCTCAAGCATAAAATACACGCTGAAGTCGTAACATCTCCACCCTTCAATTCATAAACCTCAGTTACCTCGGGTGGGCATACACGCTTACATATGCCACACTTAGTGCATTTTTCTTCATCCTTGTTTATACGGAGAAGTGAAACCCTCTTAAAAGGTGGGAATCGGCTGAATATTCCCGTAAGAGCGCCTACTGGACATATTCTGCACCATAGGCGTCTATAAACCAGGGCACCAACGGTGGTTATCGCCAAGACAATCATGTTAATGGAAGTTATATAGTATCCTGCCTCATAAAAAATGCCGGTTGTATGCGAGAAGACAAACGTAGCGTTCATCGCGCCGATGGAAACCTCTGCAAGAACACAGAGGGGCCTCATGGGACAAACTTGGCAATATGGTGCTGAGAGGTATGAGTAGAGGTAGCCTCCCCGCTCAGTCCCTTGGATAAGCTCAACGCCAAGTATATCCTTGGCGCCTAGCATTACGCTTAGAATCATGAAGACTGCTATGATAATGTACCTAGATTGCCTCAAAGCAATATTTGCCCTTTTAGGTAGGCTTTTATATGGCTTCTTTAGGGCTGTTCTGAGGCGGGATAAAAGGTCCATGTAGAGACCAAAGGGACATACCCATCCACAGAAAAACCTCCCTAGAAGAAGAGCCGCTACAACCACGAGACCAATAACTATGGCAAGTCTTTCAATACCTGGTGTGGTATACAGCACTCCCCAACCAAATCCAGGCCCCTCCCTCCAGAATGGATACACATAAGCTTGCATTTGCCAAGCTGGGCAAGTTACTGTTCTGCCTGAGGGGTACCAGCAGGCCAGAATAGGCACGGGTAATCCATCTGGAAATGGTCGACCGAAAATCTTAGTGCCTATCACAATGTCTCTAGGGGCATTACCCACGGGTGGATATTGTGGCAAACCAAATGGCCCAATAATTAAACCAAGAAAGATAAGGGGCACAGAGATCAACTGTATAAAAAGCCTTAGGTAAGAAACTTTTTTCGTTTTATCCTTTACCCATATTAAAATACCTAAGATCCCAAGAAGAACAATGCTAACTATTATAAGGGCTTTAATTATGTTTTGAATAATCTCTATTTCAGCCATAAACCCGTATCCCTTCCATTTGCGACGTCATTAAGATGGGTGATAAACAAAAACTTAAAG
>JAGTRA010000021.1 GCA_018396935.1 Candidatus Bathyarchaeota archaeon | reverse complement strand
CAAGCTTTTGAGATAACCTATATGCCTGCTCATAGTGTCTCGGTGCTTCAATGCAGAATGAAAGCATTCCGCTCTTATCTATCTTCTTAATTTCATTTACCTCGTTTAGGTTTAACAATTTGGAATACCCGTTCGATAGCCTCATGCTCCTCTATTAATTTCTAAAGGTATAAATCATTAATCAAACTTATGAAGGTGAATAAATGTCGCGTAAAAAAATTTCAATAGCTATCCCTGCCTCAGTGATTTCAGACACGCCCCATTTAAGGGAGAAAACCTCAAAAATCGGATTAATTGGTCGAGCTGCCGCCATATTTGGTGTAGGTGAAATAGTTATTTATCGAGATGAGCCTAATCGCGATCAACGCTTTGAAGCAAATTTAATTGCTACACTGCTTAATTATATGGAAACCCCCCAATACCTGCGTAAAAGGCTCTTTAAGCTTAAGCCGGAACTTAAATATGCTGGCATTCTGCCACCTCTTCGAACCCCCCATCATCCATTAGGGCGAAAAATAACTGATTTAAAAGTTGGAGAGTACAGAGAAGGCGTTACAATAGCCACGTCTAAAGTTGGCACGTTGGTTGATGTCGGCGTGGAGAAGCCTGCAATAATCCCTGAAACTCGCCTACAGCCCGGTAAACGGGTAACTGTAAGAATTACATATGTCAACAATAAAATGTTAACAGCTATTCTCGCTGATCCAAAAGAAGTACCTGTGTATTGGGGCTATAAGGTCACCGTGCTTGATGGTTATCTTGCTGATCTTTTAAAAAACAGGTCATACGACTTAAAAATAGCTACCTCTAGACGTGGTAGGATATTTAATGAAGTGATGGAGACTATGGCTTTAAAGTGGAAACATTCTAAAACACCCTTAATTCTTTTTGGCGCCCCAACCCGTGGGCTTTATGAAATAGCTGAGCAAGAAGGCTTCAAATTAGATGAGAATGTAGATTTTACTGTAAACATGATTCCTGGACAGTGTACTGAAACGGTGCGAACTGAAGAGGCGATTCTGGCTTCTCTGGCAATTTTTAACATCTTTTTTGGTTTTAGCTTAAGCTAAAACATTACTTAGGCTTATTGCTCATCTTCCTAGGAGGCAATTCATTCTGCCATTTAGCTTTAATTGGATCATATCGGTCGAAGAATATGTTGCTCCCCCTTATGGATATGGGTATGCCAAAAACCACATCGCCTTCTATCATTTTTAAATCCTGAGCTGCCCTTCCAACAGTATACATAACTCGGTTATCCACATTTAGAAGACTTGCCATTTTTACAGCTGAACCTATTGCTATACCCAAGTCTATAAGCCTTAAAATACGCTGCGTTTCATCAGCATTAGCATCGATTTTCACTCCAATCAAAACCACAGCGTCAGCATTTCTAACATTCATCACCTGCTTTTGTACGCGCTCTTGTGGAATAGGTAGAGAAGGCGACTCCATCATTCTATCTGCTAATCTATCCTTATCCTCACCTGTTACGATCGCAGCTATAATATTATCTACTCCCATAGCCTTTGGAGCGGTCCTTGCAGAAGCAACCATTAAATTAGCCACAGTTAAAGCAGCATTAAATTCAGCCTCATCTGAATTTATTACAGTCACGTAACTATTCCCCCAAGCCTGATTTTGACGATAATGCACCCTTAAATAATTAGCGCAGGACCATTTAATTTTCAGTTTTAAAGCTCATCATCTGGTATAACTTTTATGCCGTTCTTTTTAAGTAGGGTCGTTGTTACACCATCTCCCCTTGTTAACTTACCTGTAAATGTCCCATCGAAAATTCGGCCACAACCACAAGATGGGCTTCCCTGCTTTAAAATTGCCTCCTTTATGCCCATCAGTTTCGCTAGCATTAATACTTGCTCTGCGCCTCTTTGAAAGTTTTCCGTAACATCTTTACCAGATTTTGTTAGAACTCTTCCATTTCTTATTTCAGCTGGCTCCCTTGGAGTAGGTAGACCACCGAGTTGCTCAGGGCAAATAGGGATTAAAACCTCTTCTTTAAGGAGATTTACGACCCTATCGTTAAGTGAATGGCCACCATCATATCGGCACTTTAAACCCAGCAGGCATGCGCTGCATAGTTTCATAATTAACTAAAAAAGATGTTTCAGGGTTTAAATTTTAACCTAAAAATCTGTATGGGGGAAGTATTTGGAGAAATTTAAAAAGGAGTGTTTTTAGCCGAAGAGTGCTCCAAGTCCTTCCAGGGCTGCTTCTTCTCTTGCCTTTTCTTCCTCTTCCTTTTTCTTCTTTTCCTCTTCCTTTGGTTTTGCTTCAGCGCCTGTTGTAGGTGTTGGTGCCGCAGCTACTGGAGCAGCCATCATGGTTGAAGCAGACTTAATTACTTCATCTATGTTTATTTCGGATAAAGCTGCAACTAGCGCCTTAACCCTTACGGCGTCGACATTTACGCCTGCTGCTGAAAGCACCCGCGTTAGGTTTTCCTCATTTATCTCTTTTCCAGCCCTGTGAAGTAACATTGCAGCATATACATATTCCATTCACTTCACCTCTCTACCCAATTATTTTAACTAGCATCTCCTTATTTTGCTTCTTCCAAATTAGGGATTCTCATACTTAAACTTAACATTTCAGCATGGGCCCTTAAGATGAGGTCTTTAATGGTTTCCTTAGTTGGTATCGCAGCGCCTATGGCTAAGGCACGGGCTTCTCTATAAGCGATCTGGACTAGCATTTGTACATTTTCCCTAGTTGGGTAAGCTACGCCCACTGAAAGTTTAAAGGCCTCCACATGAGCGTTTTCAACATCCTTCCTTACTTTTTCAATATCTACCTTAAGCTGGCTGCCTTCTATTATTAAGCCATCAAGGTATACAGCCTTTAGCGATAATCCTGCTTCAACAGCTTTAATTCCAAGCTTAGCAAGAACGCTCGCTAACTTTTCAGATATTACCTCGCCCTTACGGGCTACTAAGGTATCCTTGCTTATCCAGACGCTCCCCGACTCTATCCTCGTCGGTAGACCAACAGCATTTAATTGACTTATAATTGGTCCAGGAGGTATGCCTGTGTTGCCCGCTGGAACTATTACGTCAAAGGAGGCCACATCTCCCGCTTTTGCTATAAGTTTAACTTTTCCCCGCTCGAGGAGTAGAGCTAGCTTAAATGGATTCATGTTAGTGAAAAGATAAACGTTTTGTCCAGTTATGTATCTAAGTAATTCCCTTGATTCAGGCTTGTCAGCGCACTTTTCTAAGGCTTTCTTCATTAAAGTATTCTTTATCACCCTGATGTAAACTTCAGATCCAAACTTTTTCTTGAATTCTTGGAGTTGAGACGCCCTCACTTTCTGCAAATCTGCTATGGCCAACACTCTATATTTTCCTAGGAGCCCTATTACCTCTTCAACTTGTTTTGCTTTTTGCATTAAAACCTGTTGGGATGGCAGATTCGTCTCCTCCTTCACATTCTTACCTTTGCTGGTGAACCCATCGTGGTTTTAATATAAATTGACTTAATGTTTTTTACACCTTTCTCCAGCTTACTTTCTATGGCGTTTATAACGGCGCTTATGTTTTCAGCTATCTCATCATCGCTCATGTTTTCTGTTCCAATGCGGCACTGTATAACTGGCTGATTTCGCATCCTAATGCTAACAGTCCTACGGTACTTATTTAGTAATGCTTCTAGGTCTGCTGTTGGCGGTATGGGCACAGGTCTTTTACCTCTAGGACCGAGGAAGGCGCCTAAAACTTTACCAACAAGGGGCATAAGTGGAGCCTCTACAAGAAAGAAATCATACTCATTTGCTATTTTCCTAAGCTCCTTCTTATTTCCAGCTAGAGCTTCAAGCTCAGGTCGATCCATAACCATATCCGCTTTCGCCTTTTTAGCCTTTAAGGCAACTTCTCCGGTCGCGATGACGCATATTTTGCTTGTTTTTTCCTTTGGAGGGTTTGGAATTTCAATATCTTCCTGAATTCTGCTTTGAGAGGACTTCATATCTATGTCTTTTAGGCTTAAGATAAGCTCTACTGACTGTATGAAGTTTCTTTTTTTACTCTTCTCTCTGGCTTCTTTAACCGCTGCAAGTATTGCTTTCTTTTCTATTGGCATTTAAAGGGCCCCGCGCCATTCATGGATGAGAAAGCCATTATAAAAATGTTCTCTTCAGTCTTCACTTTCAGTTAATATTTTGTCGTATACACCTTCATCTATTTCCCTAATAATTTCCCTTGGATCCTTGCCTTCAACCGTAACGCCCATACTTACGCAGGTTCCTAAAATCTCTTTTACCGCGTTCTTTAAGGACTTAGCTAGTAACTCTGGACGTTTTATTTTTGCAATTCGTATAGCTTGCTGAATGGTTAAATTTCCAACTTTATCCTGCTTAGGATTTCCTGAACCCTTCTCTATTTTAAGCTCACTTATGATAAGCGCTGAAGTCGTTGGAGTTCCAACAGCCACCTCGAACTCCTTAGTTTCAACGTCAACGGTAACTTTAACGGGCACCTTCATTCCAGAAAATTCCTTAGTAAGCTCATTTATTTTGTTTACAACAGCCATGACGTTTACGCCTAAAGGTCCTAAAGCTGGCCCTAGGGGCGGACCTGCCGTAGCCTGTCCACCATTTACAAGCAATTCTACAACTTTTTTCTCACCCACTCTAACCGCCTCCTTCACTTTTTGCCTTTTCAACAAGCTTCACGTAATCTGAATGAACTGTTATCGGCATAATGAAAGTTGCTTCTAAAAGCTCAAGGGTTACTTCCTCTTTATCCCTATCCACACGAGTTATTTTGGCGCGCATACCCTTAAATGGCCCACCTATAATTTCAACTATGTCGTTTTCGCTAAGCTCTTCTATAACCGGCTTACGTACGATATACTTCTCAATTTCAGAAAAGTTAACGAAATCTGGAACTCTAGATCTTATGTGCCTGACGCCTGCTATGGCTTGTTCCACCATATGGGGTCCTTCAGCCTCCATAAATATGTAACCCTTCAACGCCTCTGGAACAAGGATGGCCTTTATCGGAATGTTATGCATCTCTATCCTTGCAGCTAAAAGCCTAGCTACGTTTCTCTCCTGCCCTGTTGTGACTCTTACAGCAAATATCTTCGTTGGCTTTTTCTCCAAGTTCATCATCCTCCACAGCCTATGGTATTGCACTTGTTAACATCTTTATTACAAAACCTATGAGGCCCACCACGCTTATCCCTAGGAAGCATATTCTTATTGATAACCGTAATTCATCTCGTCCAGGCTTAACCGCTAACTTCAGGACCCGTGCACATTGAGATAGGAAACCTCTTAACCCCATTTTATATACCACAAGTTGTGTTCTCTAAACAACACAAATTTATAAATTAACTTTTCTATTCAGCCTAGGTTGTTTTTGTTTAAAACTTTTCAAAATGATTAGTTATGAGCGTGTTAAGCCTTTACTATACTTAAGCCAATTTTTTCAAGACATTCAACTATTTGATGCTTATATAATCCCTGAATTCCTTTCCAATCTAGTACTGCAATTCTAACCTTTTCCCTAGTTCTATCAACACACTGCCTTATGATGTCCGCATCTATCCATTGAAGAGCATATTTTGGTATAATGTGGCCAAAGGCTATATCTTCCTCAATAGCCTTCCTCGTGAACTTTATATTATAGTGAGGGCCACCTATGCCCAGCGCTGGTTGACCTTTTTCTTCGTTAAAACCTAATATTGATTCAATAACTGCTTGAGCTACAACCATAGCAGCTTGTTCATCCCTCCAATTTTCAGGAGAACTCCCCAATTCAGCAAACATTGCTGGGACATCAAGTGATGGACCATGATGGGTGCATTCATATGAAACCTCATATTCCAAGTTTTCCTCGATAACGAGCCTATTCATAGCTTTTAGGGCTGCTTTCATAGCGAAAGCTGGGGCTATTGAAACTCTCCTAGGTTCTCCACCAAGTTCTGCACTTCCAAGGTTTCCAGGTACATGTACTGATAGGGTGGGAATACCACTTAAGCTGCTGTGTCTCGAGACGAAAATTATCATCTCAGGCTTTGGAATAACATCCGTAATATGCTGAGCATAAATTAGCTCCTCATTCAATGTTATAAGCAATACTTCCCTACTTTCAACCTCAGCCCTATAAACAGGATTTCCTTCAATTACTTTGGGAACCTCCTTAAATGGATAGTTTCGCAGGATGCTTTTGGCGATGTTTATGCTTGCCTGATCCTTAATAGATGATGCTATGACTATTGTGTCCATAGGGGAATAAAGGTAGTTTGTTGAAGAAATTATTTTTCCATAAACTTTAACTTTTCATGATTATTTAACATCTCTGTGCTTAGGTTGAGGGTGGAATAAATGCATTTACTCAATTTTAAGAACCTATCAAGTCAAGAGCTTTTAGAACTGATTGACAAGGCTATAGAGGTTAAATATAACCCTGAAAAATACCGAAAAGCCTTAGATGGCATGTCTCTGGCGATGATATTCCAGAAAACCTCAACTCGAACAAGAGTCTCCTTCGAAGTAGCTATGACTCAAATGGGTGGTCACGCCATTTACATCGACTGGAGAACAACAAATTTCACCATCGCAGACATATACGATGAGACTCAATATCTTTCTAGAAATGTTGACTGCATAATGGCTAGACTACTTAGACATGCAGACCTACAAGTTATGGCTAAAGCATCAAAAGTTCCCGTAATTAATGGATGTGACGAGAAATATCACCCAAGCCAGGTTATAGCCGACTTAATGACCATTAAGGAGAAGATGGGACGCCTAAAAGGGGTTAAACTCGTCTATATAGGAGTTCATAATAATGTGTGCAATTCGCTTATTGAAGGCTGTACAAAAGTGGGCGTTAAAATTACAACAGTAACTCCAATTTTTAACGAACACAGCAGAGATGATGAACTCCTCGAGGAAGCTAGGAAAACAGGGTTGTGGACCACAACTTTAGATGTCAGAGAGGCTGTTAAAGACGCAGACTTCGTTTATACTGATACATGGGTTGACATGGAGTTCTTCCTAGACCCAAAATATGCTGAGGAAAAAGAAAGACGCATTAAGCTTATGATGCCATATCAAGTAAATAGGGATTTGTTGAAGGATAGTAACGCCTACATTATGCATGATATGCCTATCCATAGGGGCTATGAAATTTCTGCAGACATGATAGAAGACCCTAGATCTATAATATATGAGCAAAGCGAGAACCGCCTATATTCAGCAAAAGCCATTCTAATGAAAGTGCTTGGTTGACTTCTCAATTTATTCTTGAAAGCTTGGTTAAACTCCAAAAAGTTTATATAATAAACTTAATTGGAGAAGAGCCTAGAGGATAGAAAGTATATGCATGGTCGGCTGTCATCTGTACAGCTGACCTCGAAATTCGACGATAATGTTGGGTGTTCCATATGGGCATCCACATTATCGCCGAATTTCGAGGAGTGGATCCAAGCAAGATTTCCCGTGTGGAAGTCCTTCGCCCAATTTTGGATAGCATAGTTGCTAAATCTGGATTGCATGTTGTTTCTTCAAGTTTTCATCAATTCCAGCCTTATGGTGTTTCTGCCATTTACCTTTTGAGTGAATCTCACTTTAGTGTTCATACATGGCCCGAGTATAGGTACATGGCTTTGGATATTTTCACCTGTGGAGATGATGAGCCTGCTTTAAAGGCTTTTCAGTTACTATTAGAAGAGTTTAAACCTGAAGCTGTTGAAAAGCGTATTATAAGGAGGGATATCTTTGTTGGGGAGAATTGAATCACGAATCATAACAGCTCTCGCATATAAGGGTAGAAGCATTTGGGAGCTTCTTGATATCTCCAATTGTCCCCTTAAAGACTTCATTAATGTCTTAAGGAAGCTTATAGATGATGGTCTGATAGCTATTGATGGTGGTGCTTTCTATTTAACAGAGAAGGGCAAGCGTAGTGTTAACCCTGAATCTCTGAAAATTGAGACGAGAATATGCCCCAATTGTGCTGGAAAGCGAGTAATAGCTGAGGGAAGGTTTAAAGAGATTCTTGAAGATTTTAAACGCATATCCTCAAATAGGCCAACTCCCACCCTTGAATACTTCCAAGGTTACATGCTTGAGGAAGACGTCATTGCGAGAACTGCCTTAATGCATTACTACCATGACCTTGATGGGAAATCAATTGTAATGATAGGCGATGATGACCTCTTAAGTGTTGCATTAGCTTTAACGAGACTTCCGTCTCGAATAGTGGTACTGGATATAGATTCACGCCTAGGCGAATTCTTGGAAAAAGTAAATGGGGAATATGGATTTTCAATAGAGTTCATACGGTATAACGTCGCTGACCCCCTGCCTGAATCACTGCGTGGTCAATTTGACGTCTTCTCCTCTGAACCTCTTGAAACTCTATCCGGGCTTCGAGCCTTTATAAGTAGGGGTGTCGCCTGTCTAAAGGAGAATGGTGTAGGCTATTTCGGATTAACCCATTATGAAGCATCCCATAAAAAGTGGCTTGCTGTTCAGAAGCTTTTATCCAGAATGAATTGTGTGATAACAGATATAATACAAGGATTTTCAGTATATCCCATGGATTATGGATGTGACGCAAACTATGAAGCTTTTGTTAAATATATAGGATTCGAAGTCGGCAGGAATCCTGGAGTAAACTGGTATAAATCAGCCCTTTTCCGGTTTGAAGTTCTCGGAAAACCAAAACTCATTTTGAAGCCTGATAAACCTATGCGTATCCAATCCATCGACAAAAGCGAAGACATAACCCATCCTGCCCTTTACAAAAATATGACTAAGTAACTAAGTAAAAGATTTACTTTAATATCATGTTAACGAATTTCTCCGGCTTAAACTCCTCTAAGTCTTCATACTTTTGCCCAACACCTACAAACAATATTGGTTTCTTAGTTACATATGTAACGCTTATGGCTGAACCACCTTTAACATCTGCATCAACCTTCGTGAGTATAATTGCGTCTATTCCAATACTTTTGTGAAATTCCTCAGCTTGCATTACTGCATCATTTCCCGTTAAGGAGTCAATAGTTAAAATAGTTAGATCCGGCTTCACAACCCTCTTTATTTTTGCCAGTTCATCCATCAAATTCCTGTTTGTCTGCATTCTGCCCGCAGTATCAATCAATACCACGTGTATGCCATTAGCTTTTGCATGGTTAATTGCGTCATAAGCTACTGCTGCGGGATCTGCGCCGTAATTATGTCTTATCATGCGTATGCCTAATTTCTTTGCGTGGGTTTCAAGCTGTTCTATTGATCCAGCTCTATAAGTATCGCTGCACGCCATCACCACTGTGTAATCTCTAGACATTAAGAATCTTGCAACCTTAGCTATGGTTGTAGTTTTTCCAGTGCCATTTATTCCAACAAAAAGTATTGTAAATGGCTCTTTCTTTTTGCGTTTTTCATCTATGCTCCTCAGGAAATCTACTCTCTCATTTGTAAGCATAATCTCTAAGAGTATTTCTTTAAGAGCTCGCTTAACGATCTTCTTCTTGTCCTCTGTCCTCTTGACTTGAACTCCCTCTAGACGTTTTTCCAGTTCACTACATATGCGATCAGCTACTTGAAGGGCTACATCATTTTCAACAAGTTCAAGCTTAAATTCTGAAAGTATTGGCTGCAGGTTTTCCGCTTTAAGTTCCGTTGTCGTAATTTTGTTTATTAAGCCGCTTAATCCCTTTTTAAGCCTATCAAACATTCTATTTATTTTTCTCCTGCGTGAGGGTAGCGGCTATTTTTTGAAGCCTATCCTGATCCTCCTGGATCCTAGCTATCACTTGGGAGAACTGGCGCTGTAATTCCTCTCTACTTTTTTCCAGCTCTTCAATTCGCTTCCTAACTATTTCCTTAGCTTCTTGAATTGTTTTTTCTATGGAAATTCCCGCACCAATTCCAACCGTTACCTTATCCGCCGACTGAAGTCTAGCTTTTATGTATGAGTTTCCACCAATTGGGACAAGAAGTTCAGCATTTTCTCCTTCCTTTTCCAGCCCCTCTAGAGTCATGCTTGCATATGTTAGATCTGAAATAGCGGCATTTAGCATTCTAATTCTTGACTGAATAGCTTCAGCAGTTTCTTCAAGAAATCGAATTTCCACGCTAAGCCTTCTAATTTCCTCTTCATCAATTTTCTGAGTCAATTTAGACTTCTCCTATTGCCATAATCTTTTTTATAATGGGGTCCTTTACTTCTTCAGGTTTCACTTCATTAATCCTCTCTATCTCAATTTGAAATCTCTTAACACGATGCCTGCTACCTAATTCTGCATAAATTTTCTCTATAGCATGTTCAGGCTTCAGGGCTATAACTTCTTTCTCGAAGTTTGTTTTAAAGTTCGGTTTCAATATCCGCCCTATTACCCTGAAAATCTTCAATTCGCTCATCTTCCTTCACTACTCCCAAGGCATGACCAATTATAAACATTTCTGGTCCTGTTGTCAATGAACCTACGATTGCCGCGTGGCTATTGCCTATCAACCCAGTTCCAACGTAGGGTATTCCACAGTTGACGGTAGTGGCTTCAACTCGAACCTTTAAGACGTCTTCTAATAATTTGCGTTCTTCATCTGTTATCATGGGGTGAGCTAAAGCACCTCTATTTGTTGCAGCAGCTAGTGAGCCAACATAAGGTAGGTTGGCAATTTCGCCTGGGACAGCTTCAACGCCAAGTGTGTCAGATATCTGCTTAATTTCTGATGGCTTTAAGCGGGGATCAACTACGGCGCCATAATCATTAGCCAGAACCATGTTCCCATAGGCAGTCTTTTTAGTCTCCATTACAGTTATGTTTCCATCAAAAACAGCCTTTATGGCTTCTATTTCCTCATCCTTAACGAAGTGTGGAAGTATAATTCCATTAGAGTTGGCGCATACGAGAGCGCCTACGACGATGGAGCCGCCTATGTTAGTGTGTATAAGTTTCACGTTTAACCATTTACTCATCCTTTCGGCTTTCCTTAGGCTTACAGCTTTTGGAACTATTAGAATCTCTTCTGTAGCTAGTGAATATACTCCTATACTTGCGCTTCCAAAAAGATTCGCTGAATAGATTGCCACACTTAGTCTCCTTCAGCCAAGTAAACTGTAACATTCCCCTCTCTATCTTTTACAGCTTTAACTCTTATTTTTCTGGGAGGCTTTTCTATGCCTCTCTCCCAAATTTTCTCATTCACTTCATTACTTATAATGATCTTTCTAGATTCAGCTCCCTCAGAACCTTCTAAAGTTTCCACCTTCATATGTCTCTTAATAAAATCCCTTATTATCCTAATAGCTCTTGGAGCCCTTTTCTTTGAAGGGGCAATCCAAGCCTTCCCCAGTGGTATTGTGTAAAATCTCTCCTCAACTATGTCTCCTTCATCTCGAGACTTTGGTTTAACTTCCTTACTAACCTCTTCCTCTAGAAGTTGCTCCTCTCCTTTAGCTTCAATATTTTCTCCCATCTTTTTTCACCTAAGCCTTAATCTTACTTCTCCTCCAATGCCTCCTCTTAGGATGGGTTCTAAACCTGCCTGCCGTTCTAACTATAACCCATGCTGGAACCGCTCTATTCTGCTTTCCAGCTTTTGCAAGTCTCCTCTTCTTAGCTGTAGGCTTATTCCTCGCCATTTCAGATTCTCCTTATCTTTATCTCCCTTCTATGGGATTGAAGTTGCATTAATATTCTTTTAAGCTGTTCATCAGTTAAAGGTATTGGTAACTTTCCATACTGTGCAAGTTGAATGAGGTAAGATTCCAACTGAGCTGTAAATTCCGGCTTTACAAGCTTGAGATTTGCCAGCCGCTGTCTAGCTTCAGGAGTTAATATATTCCTAAGTATCTCCTGCTTCTGCATTTCAATCTGCTGTTGAATTTGAGCTTTTTGTTGTTCTTCTGCAATCTTTCTTTGAAGCTCTAATAGCTTTCTTTGGCGAAGCTCCTCAAGCTCTCTATCCGACATCTTAGCTAGCCCTCTGATACTTCTCTAAACTTGGGATCTCCTTAATTAACTCCTCCTTAACCTCCTCAGCTATTTCCTCAAGGAGCTTCCTACCCTTAGCTGTTACTCTTCTACCCTTATTTTGATATTTCTCCACAAGTCCTGCTTCCTCTAATTGCTGTAGCGCCTTCCTTATTATTGCTCCACCCGCCTTTACAGCATGTTCTGGCTTAACTCCATAATCCTTACGGCCACCGTACTCTGCTCGAAGTTTTTCAATACCCATGGGCCCGTGAATATAAAGTTTCCTAAGTAGTGAGGCACAGCGAATATACCACCAATCCGGGTTTTCTGGAGGCCTTTGGACATGAGCTCCAGTTTTCACCACACTTGCCCATGGAGGTGGAGTAACCTGCCTAACATTATTCTTGAGATACTCAGCTAGTTTTTGAATGAATTCTTGTGCAGGCACTTCATTAGGAGTCAGCAATCTAATCTTCCTCACGCGTCCTTTGAGTAATTTAAAAGCCTAATATAAAGGCTTTCACTTTTGCAAACCCTTTTGTTTACGTTTATAGAGTATAAAAGTATGTCCCCTAACTTCAATAAGGGTTGACTCCGTCTCTTTAGCTATGGTGGAAGCAAGCTCTTCAGCTTTCATATCCCCTAAAGCACTTTTTAAAATCTTAACTTTAACAACTTCTCTACTTTCAAGCTGCTTCTTTATTTCTTCAATAAGCTCTTTCGAAATTTGCTTCTTTCCAACATGAACCGTTGGCTTCTCAGTCATAAATTCTCTCCTAATACGTTGCTTCATCCTCGAAGTAAGCTTACTCACCCTTATTCTCCCCCCTTTCCCTTTTACCAAGTGGAATACGCAT
>JAGTRA010000020.1:7948-13141 GCA_018396935.1 Candidatus Bathyarchaeota archaeon | reverse complement strand
TGATTAATTCCTTTTACATCTGAAACTTAAGCACCAACATAGGAGAATACATTAATGTGACGTAAAACCAGTAACTTCCAAGAACAAGATAAAGCATTACCACTATAAATATTGCAGCTCTGAAAGAGACTTTATCTAACTGGTTATTTACATCTCTGTAATTAGACATAGAGACATCGCCTTTACTATTTTGGTTAAATAGTTGTATTAAGGTCCGCAAATATTCAATAAAAAGTTTTATTCCATTAAGGTGAATATATAATACCAGGGATTCATATGCAAAGTAAAGAAACCAATTTATTAGGAAATTTCTCATTTAGGCTTATGATTTTCATTGTGGTGCTATCGTATTTTGCTGTTGGATGCTATTGGTTATCAGTTACTTATAGGTGGAGCCTAAGTATGGGCGTAGAGCTTGAGCTCTATCAAAGGATGATAAAAGAATTTTGGTGGCTTATAGTTTTCTACTCTAGTGAGTTAGGCGGATCGGTTGGCATAATATTCCGTTGGATAGCAGCTGTTTTCGCACTATACTCGGCAACTATATTTCTTAAAGTCGGCGAGACAGCTCTACCTAGGATAAAAGAGAAGGTGGCTATAGCTATCCTTTTCGAAGCGCTTTACTACCTAACTTATATACCAACTGTGATTTTGGGATTTGCTTATCCAATAGCGGAAGCTAAACGGTTATGGTACTTCGAGCCTTCCCCACCTTGGGTTATAACTTTCATGATCGCTGGTGTATCCTGCCTTGCTATGGTCGCCATTATTACACCATCCCTATTTAAGTTAAGGGCAAAAATAGTTAAAGGCCAACCATCCGGTGTTGTCAAATGGGCTTCTATCACTGGCTTATCGTATCTGTTTGTGATGTTTTGGCTAAATTATTCAATTGCATGGGCTTGTACACTTGTTCATTGGCCGGAGAGGGCTCAGCCTGGGATAGAAATTCTGCTTAGACCACATAACATGGTAAGTTTCCCTCTGACAACTGTAGGGTTGTTGATGATAGCTTTAGCCTGTCTGAAGATCCTTACGCCCGCTATAAAAGGAAAATCCTCGGAGGTGAATCTCAAACATTTAGGCATGGTTGTACTAGCGCTGGGACTATACTTCTTGATAACACGTATACTCTATCATGCTGCTGGTGGCTATCACATGGAGCCCACGACATGGATGGAGCTCTCATCGCCATCCCATAATCCTGACTTTTGGTGCGTTTCTTTAATTTTTCCGGGAGCCTATTTAGCTACAAGAAAATCCTAATCTCTCCATTCTCTTTTTTCTAAAATCAAAAAAAGGATATAGAGGGCTGTTATGACTTCCTTAGAATTAACCCGTACCAGCTAAAGACCTTGGCTATTGCTGGAATCACTATTCCGTAAATGATCCTTGGTAGTATGGTTATGAACAAACTATAGCCTATGTCAGTCACCATGCCGAATGGGGAAATCACCTGGGTGAATAACAGGAAGATTCCTCCTATAATTCCTCCCGTTAAACCCGCTATGAGCATTCGCTTAAAGCTGAGACTTCCCTTGTTTAGTGCACCTGCTATGTAACCTGTAAGCATAGCACATACAACATATCCAAGATTGCTGATGTCTCCAACCATGCCATCTGGTGTAAAGAGTTGAGACGCTGCAAAGGTATCATTAACGTAGAGCGCATAGATGCTTCCTAAAAGAAATCCTGAGGCTCCGCCTGCCCACTGGTTCCATAATAGCCCAAAAAGCATTGGAACTGCTATTATAAGGATTGCTTCTCCAAGTCCATAGACGACGATTGCTCTTAGTGTTGGGTCGAGCGCTGGTGCTAAATAGTGTGGGAATGCTATAATTATTAAAGCTACAATGCATGGCACTATGACAGCATATAAAATGTCGCTTGCCTTCAATCCTTCACTCATGAACTAAATCCTCCTCGTTCCAAGGTATTGTCTAGAAGATATTAATAATTTTTTGCTTCTTTTCAGGAATTTCTTCTAAAATTACCCTAAGTGGTGTCTGTTTTAGGTCTCAATCATCTAAGACGTCTGCCTATGAAAACACTCCCAGAAAATCTTATTAAATGGCTTAGGTAAACAATAGCAACGTTTAACTTAAAAAGGGGAAATTATATGTCAAAACCTAAAGAGTATTCGTTAATGACTAAGGATAGGCTTATGGCTTATACCTTCGTTGCCCTTGCTATTCTAGCTGTAGTTACAGCAGTGATATGGTGGCCTATTACACAAAATGGCTGGTCGCTTGGATTAACTTTACTTATAAACTGTGCTATAGCCGTTTTAACATCAGTGGTACTTGATGCCTTGCTGGCTGTGGTTATGAAGGAAAAAGGCCCAATAAACACATTATCTGCATCTGTTTTCGGCATGATAGTTGCGCTAAGCTACTCATTAGGTATGCCAGCGATGGCAATGACGGAGGTTCTCCCTCTAGTTGCACCTGAAGCATTCGCTTACGTAGCTATCATATCCTCAGTAGGGTTAATTATATTCAAGAAACTTCAAGGCCTCCTCGGAAGGAAATATGTTAACCCTGCTGCAGCTGCTAAACTTATAGTGTTTCTACCGTTATTACATACTGTTCTGATTCCATCTGATCACATAAGTTACATACCCACATTAGCAGCACCACTAAACTATGATGGTTTAACATCTTTTGCAAGCTATGTGCAGTCATGTTTCGCAAACCCATCGCTCTTAATGGAGGGGTCTATTAACTTGCCGCCATCTCCTTCTGATGTGTTTTGGACTTTACTTGTAAATAAGTACCATGGTTGGCCTGGAGGAGCATCTAGTATAGCGGTGATAATCATAGGCTTATGTCTCTTCATAGTAGCTCGTAGGTACATTAAATGGAGAATAACCCTGTCGTACCTCGTAGCTACAGCGGTTATGTCACTTATCATGACAGGCGTATATGGTGGGGACGCCGTTCTAAGGCTTGCGTTTCATCTGTTCCTTGGGAGCTCAATATTTCTGGCATTCTTCATGGCTACGGATCCGGCGACGACGCCTCTAACTCATAGGGGTCAACTCATCTTTGGAGTAGGTCTTGCAGTGTTGACGGTTCTAATTCAACTCATCTTTGGAGTAGGTCTTGCAGTGTTGACGGTTCTAATCCAGACATACATGAACTTCTTGGGTGGCTCCATTCTCGCCCTTGTAATAATGAACTTGGCTTCTCCAATGTTAGATAAGATAGGTTTGCCGCAACCGACGGAGACTAAGGTGGAGAAAAAGCTTCCTAAAGCGAAGACATTTGAAGCTGTTAAAGCATATCCATGTATGCGCTGCGGAGTCTGCATAACTGCTTGTTCACAGAATCTAAGCCCCATCCTGATAAAGGAAGCCTATGATAGGAATAACATCGAGGCTGTAAAGGCTTTGAGGGCTGACCTTTGCAATGGATGTGGAAATTGCACCTTCGTGTGCCCTGCAAGGATTGACGTTAGAAACTCTATCTTAAGGGCTAAAGGGGCTTTACGTGCTGTTAAAAGCTAAACTCCCACCATTTTTTTATCCATACTGGCCGTAGATTGAAACTTTAATTTTTGCATTTGAGGCTTGAACATTTGTCCTAGCCTCCACCGTTAACGCTGAGATAACATTTCTAGTTGGCCAAATTTTTAGCCAACCATCCTGATCCACCCATACCGCGCCTGAGCTATTGAAACTTAGTATGAGCTGATCTGAAAAGGAATCGTCAAGAAACTTAAACCTCAAGCGAACTTGGATCTCCTCACCCTCAGAGAGGGGCCCTTCAACCTCTACCTTAGCATTCAAGGCACTTATGGCGAGGGAGAGATGGGGAAGCGCTCCCACCTCTACAATTGGCCCGAACTTATTGTTTACTCCCAAGGGGACTTCTACATCTACAACTTTAAAGGCTCCGCTAGAGCTATAGAGCCACTTGCCGTATGGATTGTAAATTCTACCTGTTAAATTTCCGCAGAAAACAACACCTTGCCCAATAATAGGCGGATCGGAATAGTTGCCGACGATTATTCCATATATGGCTATAGGCGTCTTTGCAAAAGACTCAAAAACCACATTATGTAGTACTGTGTTTAACATGCTTCCCTCCAAAAATATGCCTGTTTGATTTCTCTCTACAGGTTTACCCATCCAAACCCTAACATCATGAATAAGCCCCTCATTGAAATCTGCATCTTTTTCAATGTATATTGCAACAGCCCCCTCCTGCTGCAGCTCGAAGTACACCCGTCTAATTTCAGTATTAGCGTACGATTTTGTCCCATCATTTATTGGAGTCTTAAAAACTATCCCATAATAGGCATTTATAAAGTAGCATTCCTCAATAAGAGTGCACTCTGTCCATCCATTCGTATTCATGAGAATTATCCCTACTTTTGAATTTATGAAAAAGCAATTTCTTATCACCGTCTTAAATGAATTCTCGATAATGATGCTGCCGTTGTAAATCTCCACACCCTCTACCACATTGCTTATGGAGTAATTCCAGCTATCGCCTCTTATAATGAGCGAGTAACCATTCATATTCAACTTTGTGCTATTTGGGCCGTTGCCAATAATCTTCACACCCTTAAGGTTATGTAACATTATGTTGCTTGAAACGTTGTATCTCCCAGGTTTTATGAAGATCTTTAATCCATCCCCCTTAAGAAGCGCATTCAGAACTTCTGACAACTCATTGCTAGATAAATCCACGCGCCCCGTAGTTCCATTTTTAACCACCACATTGGCTCCGTCAATATAGACTAGGTAGTCATAACTCTCAGCGTAGCTTACCCCCTTGAAAAGTAGTATTTGATTAACGTTCCATAGTATAGACGTTATCACTACGGCAGATAAAAATATGGCTGCATACTTTCCAAGGGCTTTAAGTCTACTCAATTTAATAACCCCTATTTTCATGTAATCAGGTTAACTTTAGAATAAAAGATTTACATTGCTGAGACCGTAATCTATAAAATGGATTTATGAAAAAATTTATAGGAGAAGAAAATACTGCATAAGCTAACGTGGTTAATATGAATAAGAGTAAGCCTCCCATGTATATGGTTGTTTGGCGCTGCACCAGAAGATGTGAGGGTCAATGTCTCTATTGCAGCTACAATCCTGAAGAAATTAATCCTCCGGAGGTTAATACTGAGGAAGCCTTCCGCATTGTTGATCAAGTTTATGAGTTCGGCTCCCCGTGGTTT
>JAGTRA010000020.1:4163-7938 GCA_018396935.1 Candidatus Bathyarchaeota archaeon | reverse complement strand
AGCCTCTGGTTAGGGAGGATATTTTCGAAGTTATTGCTTATGCCCGGAAAGTGGGCTTTGAGGTAAGCCTTATAACAAGTGGCTTAACATTTGATGAGAAACGATATAACGGGTTGGTCAGAAACGAGGTTCACACAGCTGTAAGCATTGATGGCCCGAAGGAAGCCAATGACAAGGTTAGGGGGCCTGGAAGCTATGATAAAGCTTTCTATGCTATGAAAAAGCTTTCTGAAGCAGGACTTTTCGACTGTCTCGTGGTCACGCTTAACAAGTATAATTTCAAGTATCCTGAGCATCCAATTGAGCTGGCGGCGGAGTATGGCGCAAAGCAGGTGGTCTTCCATAATCTTGTACCCGTTGGGAGAGCCCGTGTAAACATGAGCGAGCTGGCGCCAACCCCAGAGGAATACGAATGGGTTTTCAATAAAATATATGATCTTTCAAAGAAGTATGAGGGGAAGGTTAACGTTAATGTTTATGCACCATTCTACGCAAGAATTGTAAGACAGAAAAATCCAGTAGACTTCTGGGACTGGTTTAATAATAAGTTCCTTGGAAGATGCACTATAGGTGGAAACTACATAAGTGTAACAGAAAACGGCGATTTCAGGCCATGCGGCTTCAATGAAGGCTACAGGCTTGGAAATATCAAAAACAAAACTTTAAAGCAATGCTGGGAGGAGCTCCGTAGCTCAGAATTTTACAGCAAGCTAAGAGATAAAAGCAATATTAAGGGTAAATGTGGCGTATGTGAATATAGAGAGATTTGCGGCGGCTGCCGTACAAGAGCAGAGTTCTATACAGGCGATATATTCGCCTCTGATCCGGCATGCGCCTATATACCAAGAGTTCTCCGTGAGAAGTAGAGGCACCTGTCAATCTAAAAGCCCTATATATTCACATGCCGTGGGCCAGGGTTAGTTATCAATATTTTATTCCGCTAAACCTATTCAATTGGCGTACATAAACGCCCTTGCTAAAGCCTAGTTAATTGTTTCACTAGAATTGTCAAGTCTATAATTGAGGTAATTATGTAATTTGCACCAGCTTCCATAAGCTCCCTCTGTGTTGAAACTCCTGTTGAAATACCTACAGCTATAGCATTAAGCTTCCTCGCGCATTTCATATCTACTGTGCTATCACCAACAACTAAAGTCTCATCAGGCTTTACATCTAAAGTTTTTAAAACAGCTTCTAGATGCTCCGAGTAGGGTTTTACACGACTAACCTTTTCTCTAGAAATTACTGCCTTGAAGAAATCTTCAATATTAAATTTCTTCAGGATATAACTTGCGGTTTTCCAACTATTCACCGTGTAGAGACCTATCTTTAATCCTTCCTCACTAAGGGTTTTTAGCGTCTCAAAAACTCCTGGCATTAAACTCGCCGTTTTTGCCGCTTCCAACTCATAATTTTCAATAGTCCTTAAAGCTTTGTAATATACCTCCCTTATATCCTCATCTTTTCTCCCATTATTCCTCATATAAATCTCAGTTTTATCCAGCATTTCAAAAACAGTATCATTTAATGAAAAAATTGAAGCTGGAACACCCTCCGCCATTAGGAGAGACCTAACCTCAGCTCTAAGGGTTTTATAATCTATGTTAAAGCTTACCAGAGTGCCATCTAGATCAAAGACAACTGCTTTAATCATGGCAGCTCTCCTTTTTGTTTGGAATTCCATAAGTTGACATTTTATGAAATTAAGTTTTGCTTTATAAATTTTGGATTAAGCGTGCAATATATAAGTGTCAGGTGAGCTAAGTAAATTATAGGCGATTATGAACCTTGAGGAAATCGTTAATGATAAGCTTTGGCCTATTCTAGTTGACACTGTACATGCCATGGTTATGTACAAGGTTCATAAGGCGTATACAAGGGATGTAATTTTGATAGAAAATCCTGAAATAACACCACAAGAGTTAGCTGCTAAACTTCAAATTCCATTAGGAGAAGCTATAGTCATACTTTATGAGCTTCGAAAAGGACTCTAGGAATTATTACTTCGCTATTATACCTAGATGTTATGCATCGTTTTCACTTGCTGATATTTTATAAGTTGATTGTGGATTATATTACCTTGTGATGGGCGCATTAGTAAAGAGTAGGATTTCATGTAAGATATGGTTGGAATATAATGGTAAGCCGTTAATAGGGAAGGGCGGCGCTGAAATTTTAGAGAAAATAGGGGAATACCACTCCATATCAAAGGTGGCAATGGAGCTCGGCATGTCATATCGCTATGTATGGAGCTACCTGAAGCGTATAGAAAAAACCCTTGGAGAGCCTGTCGTTAAAACTTATAGGGGTGGTAGGGCAGGTGGAGGCGGAGCTGAACTCACAGAACTTGGTAGGCAACTGCTAATGGAGTATAAACGTGTAGAAAAATTGTTGGAGACGATTCTCTCAGAAAAATAAAGTTTACCCCGCCTTCTCTGAACTTTAAATTTATCATGATGTTGAATCATCATTTACATGTGTTGTTATGGAGGATGGGAAATGTTGATTAAGGCTAGAATGCTGGCAATATCCATCATCCTAGTGCTATTTGCATCAACGTTGTATTTAGGCTATGAGAATAATTTGCTTCGAGCTGAAAATTCTAAGCTTTGCTCCAACCTAGAGAACTTAAGGGAAATTTATTCAAGTCTAGAGGAGGAGTGTAAGCTTCTTAACGCAACCTTACAGGCCGTTATGATTGATTATGAAGCATCTTCTACAAAATATTATGAGCTTGAGCATAACTATACAATGCTTCAGAGCGAATACAGGCAAATTCTCTCTAAATATGTAGAGTTGAACTTTGCGTATGCTGTGCTCAACAATACATATCAGCTTCTTCTAAAGAATTTCACAATGGTTCAGGATAAAGTTGCTCAGTATGAGGCTATTGTAGGCTGTTATGAGCAATTAGCGGTAAACTATACCCTGCTCAAGAGTGAGTATGGCCGTATTCTTCAAGAATATGAACAATTATATAAGGCTCTTTATGAGCCTCTAACAAGGGAGGAAAAGAAAACTCCGACAATAAATGAGTTGAAGGAGTGGCTTGCCCAAGATAAAACCAATGAATTAGCCTATAGTGTCCCTGACTTTGTCTGCGGAGACTTCGCCGTGATGCTTCATATGCATGCTAAAATGAAGGGCTGGGACATGGGGATAGTTGTCGTTATAGGAAGATTGATACCAAGTGGTAAGGAGTTTAGACACGCATTTAATGCCATCCTGTGTCAGGAGGGGCTTGTTTATGTAGAGCCTCAAAGGGATGAGGTTTTCTATGGGCCTATAACTGTCGGGGGCGTATATTATCATCCTGGGTTTGGCTTAGTAAGAGTTTATGATTTTATCGTTGTTGTGTTGTATGACGGGGACTCCTAGTGGGAGGTTATGTTTATTAAGCCACTACGTACCTATAGGCTATGTGTTCCCCAGCCGTGGGGCTTTTTCTGATTATCCGAATAATATCTCCAGGCTTTGCACCTATGGCTTTTACTGCTGGGTCTGAAGCTTTTATCTGGGGTAATTGGTAGGGCTTAATCCTGTATTGGTTAAGCACTTTCTCCCTTTCCTCTGGGGTTAAAATTTCATGCTTAGGCACTAAGACATGTTCAAAGATGTCGAAGACTGGAAAGCTTTTAGGCAATAACTCTATATTATTGTTTTTTGCTCCTTGCTTGGCGGCGTTTGTATAGCGTCCACTTGCAACTAGGATTCCCTTCTCTACGCCTATTTCCTTCATAGCCTTAGCCATTTTGTTGACGATAGGTATTCCCAC
>JAGTRA010000020.1:0-4153 GCA_018396935.1 Candidatus Bathyarchaeota archaeon | reverse complement strand
GTTTCATCTGAAACGCAGAGGATCAGAAGTCTCTGCCCCTCCTTCGTCTCCACTATATATGCTGGTCTATCATTGATTTTCTCTTTACTCACTAGTTTATAGCCTCTAAGCTTTATCAAAACCTTTGCCTTACGTTCTTCTAGGCTTTCCTCTTCTTCACTCAACATAAACCCTCGTCAATACATCGAGCTAACAAGCACTATGCCTTTAAACTTTACGCTTCATAACTTAGGTTTGCATGAGAAATTTAAAATCTTATTATTAAGTTTTCAACATATCCCCTTAGGGCTTCAGCCATCGTTTTCAAGGTTTCAGGCGGATACGGCTTTAGGCTTTTATACTCTTGGCTTAAAGTATCTCCTGGAATAAATTGCTGCAACGCATAGTTCCTAGCACCCTTTATGATTTCACATATGGATTGTAGGTCTTGCATCTCTACAAGTTTTGGTACAACCGTTGTCCTAAATTCATATTCTACACCGCTTGCTTTCAGCATCTCTACTGTATCCACTAGTTTTTTAGGGTTTTCAGCGCCAACCAGATAGTACTTCTCCATGCTAGTCTTCACATCCAAGGCGACGTAATCCGTATATGGTAAGCATTGTTCCAGGATTTCAGGGTTAAACCCGTTAGTATCAAGCTTAACAGCGAAGCCTTGCTCTTTAAGCTTTTTAAGAAAGCTGGGGAGCTCTTTATAAATGGTTGGTTCACCGCCTGTAACTACGACAGCATCTACATATTTCTTTCTCTCCATAAGTATTTGTAGGGCTGCGGCTTCTGTTAGAAATGGCGGCTTCGGATCCAATACTATGCGCCAGTTATAGCAATAGGGGCATCTAAGGTTACATCCTGGAACAAATAGGACAGAGGCAACTTTATCAGGGTAGTCGATTAAGCTTGTCTTCTGTAGACCGCTAAACTTCATAATTCTTCACCTACTCGCTTAAAGGAGTCCCTGGAATTGTAACTGTTTTTTCGAAGGTTCTGCGTATGGCGAATTCAGCTTGCTTTCCATCATTCCACTGGTCCACTGGCCTAAGGTAGCCGACGACGCGTGAATAAACCTCACAGCTAGCCCCACAGTTTGGACATTGTTTATGCTCCCCTTTCAAGTATCCATGCGTTGGACATATGCTGAAGGTTGGAGTTAAAGTGAAGTATGGTATGTGGAAATTCCATGAAACTTTTTTAATAAGCTCGGCGGCAGCCTTCCATGAGGGAAGTCTCTCGCCGAGGTATATGTGGAACACTGTTCCACCGGTGTAGAGTGGCTGAAGTTTATCCTGATGCTCTAATGCTTCAAAGAGATCTATTTCGTAATCTACTGGAAGCTGTGTTGAGTTTGTGTAGAATGGCTCAGCGCCTCTGCCAAGATGTTTTTCATTTGCCACTATAATATCTGGGTACTTACGCTTATCTATGCGGGCAAGCCTGTAGCTGGCCCCCTCTGCAGGTGTTGCTTCAAGATTATAAATATTGCCTGTTTCCTCTTGGAAGTCGGCTAACTTTTCACGCATAAATTTTAACACTTTCACAGCGAATTCTAAACCCTCTGGAGTTGCTATGCTATAGCCAAAGAGGTTAAGCAATGCTTCATTCATGCCAACTATTCCTATTGTTGAGAAGTGGTTTTTCCAGTAGCTTCCAAAGATTTCCTTCACGCCTCTTAAGTAACGTTTCGAGTATGGATAGAGACCCTTCTCAGTGAATCTCTCCAGGACTTTACGCTTTATCTCTAAGCTATCTTTAGCTAACTCCATTAAGGCTTCAAGTCTTTCAAAAAATTCATCCTCATTTTTAGATAAGTATCCTATCCTGGGGAGGTTTATGGTTACTACACCTATGCTTCCAGTAAGCGGATTAGCTCCGAAGAATCCGCCTCCCCGTTTACGTAGCTCTCGATTATCTATTCTCAGGCGGCAACACATGCTTCTTACGTCTTCAGGCTTCATATCGCTGTTAATGAAGTTTGAGAAGTATGGAGCGCCATATTTGGCTGCTATCTCAAATACTTCTTTAGCTACTGGAGACTCCCATTCAAAATCCTTGGTTATGTTGTAGGTGGGTATTGGGAAGGTGAACACCCTTCCCTTAGCATCACCTCTCCCTAAAACCCTTGCGAAGGCGATGTTAAACATCTCCATCTCCTTGTCTAGGCTTCCATATGTTTCATCCATGATTCTTCCGCCAACTATGATAGGCTCGTCTTCCATGAATTCTGGAACCTTAAGGTCTAGGGTGACATTTGTGAAAGGTGTCTGAAAGCCTACTCTAGTGGGTACATTCATGTTGAAAAAGAACTCCTGTAAAGCCTGCTCCACTTCCCTTTGGCCAAGTCCATCATAGCGTATAAATGGGGCTAAGTAAGTGTCGAAGTTGGAGAAGGCTTGGGCGCCGGCGGCTTCTCCTTGTAGTGTATAGAAGAAGTTTACAACCTGCCCTAGGGCTGTTCTAAAGTGTTTAGCTGGAGTGCTTTCAATTTTCCCCGGTACGCCTCCAAAGCCTGACGTTAGTAGATCCTTAATGTCCCAGCCTACGCAATATGGTCCTAAAACGCCTAAGTCATGGATGTGTATGTCCCCGGAGAAGTGGGCTTCAGCAATATTTGGCGGATATATTCGCGTTATCCAGTATCTGGCGACAACTGTTGAGGATAGGTAATTGTTTAAGCCCTGTAGCGAGTAACTCATGTTTGAATTTTCCTTAACTCGCCAATCCTGCATCTCTAGGTATTGCTCAACAAGATCTGCTGAGCTTAGGAGGGCTGCAAGCTCCCTAAGGTCTTGATGCTGCTTTCTATAGAGGATGTAAGCCTTAGCTGTTCTAGCGTGGCCATTCTCTATGAGGACTTTTTCAACAATATCTTGAATTTCCTCCACTGTGGGTACGCCGTCTTCTCCAAATCTCTTTTTAAGCTCAGCTACTACTTGATCACTTAATTTTTTAGCTAATTCACGATCTTTTCCACCTACAGCTTTAGCTGCTTTCCAAATAGCATTTGTTATACGTTCTTGGTCAAATGGTTCTAATCTACCATCCCTTTTCCTTACATACTTCATTATTCCTTCACCTCTTGAAGCACGCGACGGAAGTCTTCAGGCTCCTCAAACCTGCGGTAAACAGATGCAAACCTAATGTAGGCCACTCGGTCAAGGCTCTTCAGGTACTTCATTACTAGATCTCCAATCTCTTGGGATGAAACTACGTCCTTGCCCATTTGCATAAGCTCTTGCCTAACCTTTTCAGCAAGTTCGCGAATTTGCTCTAGTGTTACTGGCCTTTTCTCGCATGCCTTCTGTAGACCTCTTATTATCTTATTTATGTCGAAACGCTCCAGCCTTCCATCCTTCTTTCTAACCATGAGCTCTATGGTCTCTATGTACTCGTAGGTTGTGAACCTTTTTCCACAGTTGAGGCACTCTTTTCGCCTTCTTATAGTATTTCCCGCAGACTCTCTCGTTTCAAGAGTTTTTATATTTCCTGACCCGCAGTATGGGCACCTCATAGCCTGACCGTCGCGTGCTCACATATAGTGTTTCAATTTTCCTAAAAACACTAATTATAGCGTATCATTTTAGCTTTATAGCATGAAAAAATAAAAGGAATCAGTTAATAACTCCTAAAGTATACAGGAAAAAGTATCCTTCCCCTCATGGAAACTACTTAAAAAATAAATCATTCATTTCGTATATCGCCGATAGCTCTTTTCTATTTCCTTAAAACATTTTTTATAGACTTTAGTGTTTTAGAGGGCCTAATTTTTAGCGTTGGAAAACGAAAGATTGAAAAGCTATACCTAATTTTTATCAGCGCCCTATGTTCTTTCAGCTTTAAGTTCTTCTATACGGGTTTTAATAAATTCTGCTACTTTCTCTTCGCTATATCTTCGTTCCTCCTCCTGTTTCTTAAGCTGTTCTTTGATTGTAGCTAGTACCCTCTCTACGTCGAAGGGCTTGACAATGTATGCATCTGCCCCTCTATTAACTGCTTCAATAGCATTATTTAGCGTGGGGTACCCTGTGACAATTATCTTCCGCATCTTTGGCGTGGTGTTTCTGATTTTCAGTAGGAGGTCTATTCCCTCCATGTCGGGGAGCCTAATGTCGATGAGGAGTATATTATAGAATTTTTCGTTAGTTTTTTCAATAGCTTC
>JAGTRA010000002.1:23440-23709 GCA_018396935.1 Candidatus Bathyarchaeota archaeon | reverse complement strand
CGGAGACCTACATGCTCTTCGCTTGGCTGAGAGATGGGGATATCCATCAGTATATATCACGAATCTTATAAGGCCAAGTTATGACTTCCCAAAACTGCTTCTTCCAGGTGAAAGGTTGACTGAACGCTACGTTAGAAATTGTTCAAAAATAATCATTCCAGATAATCCTATGCCGTATACGATTTGCGAGTACAACCTTGGAAATCTAAATCATGTAGGAGTAAGGGATAAAGTGGAGTATGTTGGAAGCTTTATGGATCTATCTCAAA
>JAGTRA010000002.1:20372-23430 GCA_018396935.1 Candidatus Bathyarchaeota archaeon | reverse complement strand
GTTAGGAACTAAAGCAAAGCTCATAAAAACAGTAGTTCCAGTTTTAAGCGATTTAAAGACGAAAAGCATTGTGAGTCTTGGACATCCTAAGGAAGAATTCTCGATAGTGCTTAAAAATTGCACCATACACTCTTGGTTACCGCCACAGCAGAGACAGAACATCGTTGCAAATGCGAAAATAGTAATCTTTAGTGGGGGGCATACTACATGTTTTGAAACAATAAAGTATATGAAGCCAAGCATATGCATTCCAACCCAACCTGAACAAAAAGCGAATGCATTAAAGCTGCAAGAACTAGGATGCTCCTTGATAGCTGAAAATAAGAAGCAGTTAAAAAGTGCCATTAAACAGATAGAAGATAACTACGACTCTTATAAACGAAATTTAGAAAGAATAAATAGAATCTCTAGAAGATTTAATGGTGTTGAAAGAACTATCAAAGTGATTAAGAAGATTGTAGAAGCTTCCGCTTAACTTTACCTCTAGGACTTTCTTCTTCGAAGATTATAGCTTGAAACTTGTAAACCTTTGTTCCCTTCATAAGCCAGCAATCAGGTGGAAGCCCAGCTTTAAGACAGCACTGACAAAGAAACTCTTCAGCATCCCAGCCCCACTCTACAGGAACTTGAGGAAGAAGTAAACCCCTAAATATTCCCCTCTCAATTATTAACCCATCCTCGCCAATTTTTATTTTTGAAGGATACTCTCTTGGATTTTCAACATTTATAAGCTCAGGTGGTGTTAAGATACTAACTTCAAAAACAACAGTTTCTAATTCTTCTATGGATAGAGGGGGGAAACGTGGATCTTGGGTGGCAGAGCTTATTGCAGAATCTATTACAGCCTCAACCAACGGGTTGGTTGGGTAAGGATATCCTATGCAGCCTCTAAGCTCCTTCTCGCCGCCTATCAAGCGATTTATTGTTACAAAAACTCCACATAGCTTTAAAAGCTTTTCTGGGAGTTTTTGAGGGGCAGCTATGCGCTTATGAGAAATAAGATATTCCTCTACAGCTTTACGGGCGAGTTTAACCAGGAATTCACCTTCGTCTAGGCTTAAGTCAAAAGACAAATAGCCAACCTCACGTTTCATTTAATATTAGGACTCCTAGAATTTTACAGATTCCTCTTTAGAGCCATCTTTAGTTATGAGTAGAAAATCTATTCCATCTCCGCTCATTATATCTCTACTTATAGCGGACTTTATGGCTCTAGTTACAAGTACTTTACCATCTTTAATATCCATGTCTTCTCGATAACTCTCTTCTAAGACGCCTACAGCAATCTCGGTGCCCGAACCTACGGCAGCGTATTTGTCTGGAATTACCGATCCCAATACATCCAGCACATATAAGGATGGCCCTTCATCATCTACGCCGCCAACGATGGTCTGAGTTATCAGTGGTGTTAGCCTACGGGCAAAGAGTAGATTAGACATTAATTTGGCGGCTGACCTTACGGATATAGGGCGTCCCACATCTAAACTATAAAGGTTTGCATATGCTGAAACTTCCCTCACGAGAATTTGCATATCAGAAACCAAACCAGCGCAAGCAGCACCTATACTGTCAGTTATTCTAAAGACCTTTTTACCGCCCTTACTTACGACAAGATAACCGTAAGAGACCCTTTTCTCGGAAGCGAGAATTACTCCGTCTCGGCACACCACACCTACTGTAGTCGCGCCTGGAATCCATAAGTAACCAGCTTGTTCATCTTGATTCATAAATCTTCACCTTTTAAACGTGGATATGCAGACACAACTTATTAAACTTAATCCCAAGTAAGCTGAGTAACTGAGGTAGCCATTACCTAAACACTCCAGGAAGCGCGGATATGATCGAAGTATATACTGAAGAAATTAATGGTGTTTGGTTTGGGGTTGCATCAGACCAGAAGGGAGTTTATGCAACAACTTTTGCGAGAAATGGGGAAAAAGCATTGTACAAACTACTTAAGGCTATACCATATAATGCGATATTCAAATCTTCAGTAAAGCCATCTGACATTGCAAAACAAATAATATCAACACTCAAAGATATTTACAGCGGGTTTGATGCGTCACCAAACATCCATTTACATATGGATCATCTATCGAATTACACAAAAAAAGTCCTTCATATGGTACTTCGAATACCAGCGGGCTATGTGTCTTCCTATGGCTTAATAGCTACAGCTGTTGGTGGAGGAGCGAGGGCTGTAGGGCGGGTTGTTGCCAGTAACCCGTTCATATTGCTAGTGCCATGTCACAGGGTGGTAACTTCAAACTTATCTATTGGAGGGTATAGCGAAGGGGCGAAAACGAAACTCGAAATTTTGACTAGAGAAAAACGAGGATATTCGGAGGAGAGGGAAATTTTAACTGATTTTGGAAAGATGAAAGTATTCCCAGTGGAATTTGTTCTTTCGAAGTGTGACAAAGGAAAGGTAAAGGATAAAAGGTAGCTGCTCAGACTCTGATGGGGATGCCTCATGGTTAAAAGAGGACTTTTCGTAGGGAGATTTCAACCATTTCACTTGGGACATTTACATGCAATTAAAGAGATTCTAAATGAAGTTGATGAGCTAATATTGGTGATCGGGAGCGCTCAATATAGTCACCGTCAAGATAACCCATTTACCACGGGCGAGAGACTTGTAATGATTAGAAGAGCTTTAGAAGAGGCGAATATAGATGAAAAACGCATATGGATTGTACCTGTCCCAGA
Source organism: Candidatus Bathyarchaeota archaeon (assembly GCA_018396935.1). GTDB lineage: Archaea > Thermoproteota > Bathyarchaeia > Bathyarchaeales > Bathycorpusculaceae > DSZD01. The sequence goes on along the minus strand of JAGTRA010000002.1, from coordinate 20,721 downwards.
CGTCCACATACATATGGTCTGGGTTTCAACAGTTGAAGGATATTCTCCGAAATTTGAGGTGGTATATTCTAACGAGCCATTAACTCGGAGATTATTTATTGAAGCAGGATACGAAGTTAAATCCATTCCATTTTTCAAAAGGGAAATTTACTCAGCAACTGAAATTAGAGATAGAATGATAAATGATGGAGCTTGGGAGGAGCTTGTTCCAAAAAGTGTGGCGAAATTCATAAAGGAAATAGGTGGTGTCGAACGGCTCAAGGATCTCATGAAGAGCGATAAAATATAATCCTGTCGCCTGCTTTCACCTTAAACGCTTCAGCGGCGTTACCTTGGTTTATAGATATTT
>JAGTRA010000002.1:0-20362 GCA_018396935.1 Candidatus Bathyarchaeota archaeon | reverse complement strand
ATCGCTAGCGGCTTCCCAGGTTCAACCTCAGCATAAGCCCTGCAGAGCCTTAGTGCAAGTCTCGCTCCCTTAAGCTCCACGATAATTTCACCTCTTACACCGAGCCATTTAAGCTCCTTAGCTGTAATATTTGTGATTATATTTCCAAAACTATCCACATGAAGTACTTCACCCAGCAACGTATCATCTCTGCGAATTATTTTTGCAAACTTAGGCGCTACAATTTTTCTTATCTCCTGCCCGAAACTTGACGGTGGAACGCCTTTAGATAGATAAGCAGCGACAGGGGCGAAAATATCTCGGCCATGAAAGGTTTGAGATACTTTTTTCATCATAAAGCGCGGATTAGAAATTTCATAAACATGTTTTATTCCTTGCTTCTTTGCCGCTAAAACTAGAATACCATTATCTGGACCTATAAAGAAGCCATGTTTAGTCTCTATAAGAATTGGTTTTCGTTGCGTTCCGACGCCTGGATCTACAACCGCGACATGAACTGTATTTTGAGGGAAAAATGGCGCCGCAGCCGATAGAATATAGGCAGCCATCCGGATGTTAAATTTCTCAATATTGTGAGTAATGTCTACTATTTTAGCTTCAGGGTTAATTCCTAAAATGACAGCTTTCATCTCAGCAACATACGGATCTATAAGCCCGAAGTCGGTAATAAGAGTAATTATAGAGGACATGCTTAGTTCTTACCATTTATAAGTCGTAGCTTTTAAAAGATATAATCGCATCTCCCTAGCGCTGAATGAAAAATAATCAACCGCCATGAACAACGGGAATTAAAACCACTTCATCCCCATCCTTTAGCTGAGTATCCAACCCATTAAGTACGCTAATTTCTTTACCGTTAACTAATATCAAGCTGTTAGGTCTTGGATCAGCAAGCTCCGGATCGATGAGTATATCTCTAAGGCTTGGAAAGATTTCGACAATCTTTTGTATGGCTTCTCTTAAGGTGATAAAGCATTCAGCTTCGAGATCGATTTTACCCTTATTAATAACACGCCTGAAACTACCTAAGAACCTGAAAGTGATTGTCATACAGAGCCCTATAGACTATTAATAGCTGTCTCACATCACATTTAGCTAGGTTAGATCCGCTCTAATGAACCTTTTTGTACATAGTTATTGCAAAAGTTAACTGGAATTGCATATCCAGAACGTGCTTGATCCATTATAGCTAGGAAAACTGTGAAAAACAGACAGAATATACAAGGATTAACTTGTCATAACCATGTTCTAGATGGCTGTTTTTATGTATTATCATGTCAATGTTATGATATCTCAGGTTATAGCAACAAGTCCTGAAAGATTAGAGCTTTAGTTCTATTGTGTACTGAAAAAATGTAACAACGGTTAAATATGACTTTTTCAAAATCCAATCGATTTTAAAGGAGTAAAACTTTGTGACGCGTATGTTTGCCGAAAGGACATTAAACCTCGGAACTGAGGAATCATTCGAAGTACTTGCGAAAACCCATGAGTTAGAGCGCCAAGGCAAGAAGATTATACATTTGGAGATCGGAGAACCTGATTTTGATACGCCTGAGCACATAAAAGAGGCTGCGGTGAGGGCATTGCATGCAGGCTATACGCATTACGTGCCAGCGGCAGGGATATATGAACTTAGGGAGGCAATAGCGGAGTATATAACCAAAACTAGAAATGTTGAAGTTAATCCAAATGAGGTGATAGTCACACCTGGATCTAAGACGGCCATTTTCCTCGCAATGTTAGCTTGCATAAATCCGGGAGATGAAGTGCTTTACCCAAATCCCGGCTACCCCATTTATGAATCCATAATACGCCTGTTAGGTGCAAGACCCATACCTATACCTCTCATGGAGAGTAATAATTTTAGGCTAGACCATGAGTACTTTAAAGAGCATATAACAAGAAAAACCAGAATGATAATTATTAATTCGCCTGAGAACCCGACAGGCGAAGTATTAAGTGACGAAGATCTCAAACTTATCGCTGATTGCACAGAAAAAAGGGATGACGTTGTAGTGTTATCGGATGAGATCTATAGTAGGTTAATCTATGATGGGGAACATAAGAGCATTATCTCGCTTCCAGGAATGAAAGAAAAAACGATATTGATTGATGGGTTTTCCAAAACATATGCTATGACGGGATGGCGATTAGGCTATGGTATTGTGCCCAAAAAATTAGCTGAAAAAATGATCAAGTTAGCTATAAACACTTACTCATGCGCATGCGCTTTCATTCAAATCGCAGGCATAGAAGCTCTTAAGGGTCCCCAAAAATGTGTGGAAGAAATGCTGGAAGAATTAAGAAGAAGAAGAGAAGTTATAGTGGAAGGTCTTAACAATATTAAAGGGATAAAATGTCATAAACCCAAGGGCGCCTTTTACGTATTTCCGAATATAAAGGAGACTGGTATGAAATCACGAGAACTCGCCAATTACCTGCTTGAAGAAGCAGGTGTAGCCGTACTTCCAGGAAATTCCTTTGGATCCTACGGAGAGGGCTATCTAAGGTTATCTTTTGCTAACTCTATTGAAAACATAAAAGAGGCTTTGAGAAGGATGAAGACAGCTATAGAAAGACTCTAATCCTCCTCAACTTTTTCGCCTAAAATTACCTCAACGATATTAGAAGCTAGCTTTATTATATTTTCAGCATCTTTCATAGCTTTTTCTTCATCAATCTCGTCGGTCTCTAAGATCTGAGCATAGAAAGTCTCAATCTCAATGAGACATTTTAAAATTGGATCATTTTCAAATTGATTATTTGCCACAGCTTCCCTAATCGCCATCTCTATAAAAGCGGGTTCTCCAAGGCTGTAATAAATCGCGTTCCTAGCTTTTTTAATAGCTTCTATCACCAAGCTAGAAGCCATGTATGGAATTTTCTTTGCAGCTTTAAGCTCAGCTTTAGCCTCTCTTAGGTAACGTAAAGCCCAACTACGGTGATAATCATCAATCATGGCACTTAACACCCAAGCAGACGGTCCCAAAAATGTTGTGGTAGCCTATAAGTTTATTCTTTTTCATTTTTATCCTCATTAGCAGATTGTTTATCTGAAACTTGCTCGGTTGCAAGCCTACCATACATATGCGTTATATAGCCAGCTATTTGATTTCTAACTTTGGGGGTTGCTCCAGGAAGGAACATAGAGACAAGGCGCTTATTCTCATCAAAATTGCTAGAAAATCTATTTGGAAATCTATTAACAAGTTCCTTAGCTATCCGCTTAATATGTTCTGTTCGAACGCAACCCAACCTATAACTGCCCCCATACGCTGCCCTTATCCATTTGCTATTTAACTTGAAGTGACAAAACATAAAACATCAACTCTAATTTAAGTTTACTCGTTGCAAGAAGATAAACCATGTTAGGAATGTAGTCTTTTAATTAAGTTTCACCCCAAAAAAACACTCAAAATTTTTTAGAATCTGCTCCGCAACTGTGACCTCGTCTAACTGTTTTATCTCCGCAATCGCTTTAATTACGGTCGAGAGGAAAATAGGAGTCGTCATTAAACCTTTAAATGGACCGGCGAAGTATCTTACAGGTCCATCGGTTTCGGTGAGTAGGTTGGATAGCGGAACTTGTTTTATCACCTCACGGATCCCATTAGAATAAACAACTGGTGGACCCTCGCTTATATAATACCCACGATCGACCACTTCACGTAGAAGACTTATAGGGTTGCTGAACCAGTGCAGTAATACTCGCTTTAAGCGGTAAGAAGGCAGCATCTCTACGATTTTAGAAGTTGTCCCCCTAGAGTGAATTATAACTGGTAGATTAAGTCTCTCAGCTAAATGTAACATTTCATCAAAAACCATCACTTGCTTATCCCATATGTCCTCATACTTGTAATCCAGACCCACTTCGCCTATTGCTACAACCGCCGGATTACCTTTCTGTCTCAGTATAAATTGAGAAGTTTCATGGAATTCTTCATCAGTAAGTGTATTTACGCTCCATGGATGAATACCTAAGGCGGCGTAAACGAAGTTTGGATAATTAACGGCAAGTTTTAAACTTTCAATGCTCGTCTTAAGATCCATAGAGTTTGAAACCAAAGCAATAACATTTGATTTTTTGGACTCAGAAATTATTTCGTTGACTTTATCAGCGTACTCTTCATCTGACAAATGAATATGCGCATCAACATACATCAAGGAGCCCATTTTCAGCCACTTTTAAGCTAATCTATAATTCTTGACATTTTTATAAATTTCCTCAACATCAACTATTATCGTAAACCGAGGTAAAAATTTCCACGAATAATGTGATAAACGTTAAATATTGCTTTAAACAAAAAAAGAAGCTGTGGGGAGTCTTTATGGCTGATTTAGAGTTGGCAATAGCACCCATGCATAGGCTATGTAAAAAAGCAGGAGCTGAAAGGGTAAGTGAAGCCGCTGCTAAAGAGTTGGCAAAAGTTCTGGAGGAAATAGGTATAAAAATCGCGAAGGAAGCTTTAGACTTTGCTATGCATACTGGAAGGAAGACTATAAAAGCTGAGGATATTGAAATAGCAGCTAGGAAGGTTATGGGACGATAAACTCTTTCCTAAAGACCTTCTTTTTCTATATTTCATGTCCCCACCGTCAGTAATAGATATAAGCTGGAAATGATGAATACCACCAGGGGCGTAGTGGATGGGTGGAAAGAAGAAGTTAAGTCTAAAGCAAATGGAGCGAATGCAAGCTCGACAGCAAGCAAAAGAGAAAAAGAAAGAAAAGGAAGCCGCTCCAAAGGAGAAAAAGATCGCAGGCATACTCATACCTGAGTTTGATGGGAAAAAAATAGTTGATGAACTCAAAAAGATGCGCGTACTTACACCATACACAATAGCCTCTAGATTTAACATACGCATAAGCACGGCGAAAGATTTCTTGGAAAAACTGGAATCTGAAGGAATTGTCAGAATGGTTTCAGGAAATCATACACTAAAGATTTATGAAGTAGCGGCTTAGGGTTATAGCCGCTGGTATAGTTTTGAATTTTCCTGATAGAATTTTTACTGAAAGAGAGATTGAGCAAGCTAGGAAATTAATAGGTGCAGGATACAAACATGAAATAGAGATAGAAGGCAGCCCGGAATTTAAAGAAAAAGTGAAAAACGCACTTAGGCTTATAGAAGAAGCTGGATATTATGATTTCCTTAGAACCTATATAAAGAAGATAAAGGAGATAGACGGTTTCACCCAACTGCGGGAGTATGAAGCGTGTATTTGGGCGAACAAATACGCGGTTGAAAATCCGGTGGATGCTGCGAGCTTATTTATACAGAAGGCCTATTGTATGAGAGAATACCTTGATGGAAAACCATATTATGGCGGTGAATTTGAAAGGCGTTCCATAGATCAAAGGATAGAATTCCTTAGGAAACTGAAGGAGAAAACTCGAAATGAAAAAGTTAAAAATGAGTGTGAAGTCCTTCTTAGCAAGTGGGAGGAGAGCGTATTCTTATGATCGTTCAACTCGGATCTTAGTTCCACTTTTAATTTTACTAAAAATTTCAAGGTTTGTGGTTATTCTGCCTATAACGTTCACCGGGCTATATGGTTGAGATTTACCGTAAAATATACATAGCGCGCTGCCCACGGGCCAAAAGGCTATGGTACCCCTCTCAACGATGTTTACAGGTTTTTCCTCGCCCATTCTTACAGGAATTTCAAAATACACCTCTTCCTTCCAAATAGCAGCTCGACCTTCAATTGGAAGGGCCTTAACAATCAAGTCCACAGTCCTAGGGGCTAAATGTCTTACAAGCTCCCCTTCAGCTTCACCTAAGCCCTCTACTATAAACCTAATTTTCACCCTTGAAACTTCTGCCATTCAGAATCCACCTTTATTTCTGGTAATAAACGATTGTGGTGTATTTAACGTGGAGACTTCTATTTTAATTTACCCTTATCACATTAAAGTTAAAGTTTTAACTGGTTAAGAATTTCTATTAAAGTGTCAGCTATATAATTGACTTGTTCCAGGTTAACTCCTGGATGAACTGGTAAAGAGAGAACTTGAGCTGATGCGCGTTCGGTTTCAGGTAAATGGAATTCCCCGAATCTTCTATAGTAGGGCATCCAGTGAATTGGGGTAGCATAATAAACCTCTGCACCTATTCCTCTAAGTTTTAGATTATGAAGTAAGAGATCTCTCTTATCACGATTTGCATTTTTTACCCTTATAGTGTAGAGATACCAGCTGTTTCTACAATCTTCAGCTTCTAGTGGTAGCTGTAGCTGGTTAACTTCATGAAGTCTTTCAGTAAGCTTTTCGGCGTTGACTCTACGCTTAAACAAGAAAGATGGAAGCTTAGTTAGTTGAACATAGCCTATAGCTGCTTGAAGCTCAGACATTCTGTAATTGTGGCCAAGCATCACAGACAAGTATTTTTCTTTTTCTCCATGGCTGCGAATAAGCTTGAGTTTCTCCGCTATATCCGGGTCATTGGTTGTGACCATACCACCCTCACCGGTGGTCATATTTTTGCTTGCATAAAAGCTCCAACAGGTAACATCAGCATAGTAACCTACAGGTTTACCTCTATAAACAGCACCATGAGCCTGTGCTGCATCCTCTATAACCTTTAACCCATATTTCTCAGCTATCTCCCGTATGTGCTTAAGGTCCGCAGGAGTACCATAAAGGTCTACAGCCACTATGGCCTTAGTTTTTGGCGTAATAGCCTTTTCAATTTCACATGGTGAGATATTATATGTAGCGGGGTCTATGTCCACAAATACTGGACGACCTCCTGCTAAAACAACAGCTTCAGCAGTAGCAACAAAGGTAAAACTTGGAATAATCACTTCGTCGCCAGGTTCAATGCCAACAGCCAATATAGCCATATGCAGAGCTGCGGTCCCGTTATTAACAGCAAAAGCATACTTAGCTTCGACAAACTTTGCAAATGCGTCCTCGAATTTTTTGACCATGGGTCCTTCTCCTAGGCTATGGGTTAAAACGCCGCTTCGTAAAACTTCAATAACCGCAGTTATTTCTTCTTCTCCGATTTGCGGAGCGTTAATTGGAATCATCGATCAATCAACCTTTGGTAACAACTATAAACTTCATCACACCAAAACTTATATTACTGTTTTGTAAGGAACGCTATTCAACAGGCATCTCCACCACAACACCATAGTCAATTATTATCCTTATTTTCTTGCGGCGAAATTCAGCATCAAGCTCTGGATCGCCCGTATCAACCCTTAAGCACTTAAGGTTGTTAATCTTGCTTCTAGTCGCAATTACAATGATATTATCTAATCCGACTTGCCATATAATCCTAGAACTTATCTGTTGATTTCCTCTTCCAAAAATAAACCCCTGCCCTCCTATAGGCGTCACTATGATCTTAGTTTTTCTACGTTTTATATGCTCAAGAATCTGCATTTCGTTTACATCTTTTGCGACAAGTCTTTTTCCCTGAAAAATGTCCACCCCAAGTAAAGTTTTATCAGCTTTCAGAAGGTCGCCTATTACCTTAGTGGTTGTGCCCGGGCCTATTATGTATAATGTTTCAGGATCCATATTATCAATGATATACACAGCTATAGCGGCTTGATTGCGCAACTCGCTCTCCGTAATGGGAACTACCGTTTTGGCGCCCTGAATTAGAAGAGGTTCATATGGAACTAGCATGAAGCCGTAAAGCTTTGCAGATACACGACCTTTCCTAAAATCTTCCTCATCGATATCCATAACCTCAGCTTGCTGCAATGGTAAACCGTAAAAAAGGAAACGCGTAACTATACGGGCAGCAGCCTGCGGGGTAACAGCAAAAACGGCACTATGCATTTTAACTCCCGCAGGGACGCCCATAACAGGCATAGTTTCGCCCACCGCCTTAAAAACATCGCAAGCAGTTCCATCACCTCCACAGAAAACGAGAATATCAGCACCTCGTCTCTTGATTTCTTCAGCAATTCTTACGGTATCCTCAGCGGTTGTCTCCTCTTTGCGCTCTCCTATAACATCAAATTTAAACCCGAATTTTTCAGCTTCATCCTCGCCCATAACTCCAGCACCAACCAAAAGTTTCAATTTTTCCTTGAAAGGAACAAGCTCTCTGAGGAAAAATTCAGCCTTAATGGGCGCTACAGGCTTTGCGCCAAGAAAAATAGCTTTCTCCAGAATGTCCCTCCTATCGGTACCCTTTAGTCCCACAGCTCCTCCCATGCCAGCAATAGGATTAACGATAAATCCTACGAGTCTAAGCTTATCATTTGACATTTGAACACTTTCGATAAAACCCTGATGTTCAAATCTCCACTTAAAGGTTTAGAGATAAAAAGCAAAGAAGTAAAAATTATTGGATATATCTACTTTTAACTTCATCAAGCCATGGATAGAGCTTACGAAGCCTTTTCATCGCTTCTTCCACCTTCTCCCGCGGATATTCATAAGGCATTAACTTGCCGCTTAAATAGTCGTCGTAAGCCTGCATATCAAAGTATCCATGACCACATAACAGGAACAGAATCACTTTTTCCTCTCCGGTTTCCTTACATCTTATGGCCTCATCGATAGCTGCTTTAAGCCCGTGCGATGGTTCCGGCGCTGGAATTATACCCTCAGTCCTAATGAAGAGCCTTGCCGCATCAAAAACTTCAATTTGATTGTAAGCCACTGTCTCAACATGCTTTGTTGAGGCTAACACACTTAATGTGGGAGCAATGCCGTGATAGCGCAACCCTCCTGCATGTATCGGCGGCGGGATATAATCATGCCCAAGGGTATGCATAGGAACTAGTGGTGTTAATCTCGCCGTATCTCCGTGGTCATAGGTATACTCACCCATTGTAATTGACGGACAAGCAGTAGGCTCAACAGCCACAAACCTAGTGTTCTTAGGAGCCTTCCCGGAAACTTTATCATAATAAAATGGCCATATTAAGCCCGAAAAACTACTACCTCCACCTATACAGCCGCATATGACATCTGGATATTCACCTAAAACCTCCATTTGCTTCTTAGCTTCTAAGCCAATAACTGTTTGATGCAGTAAAACATGGTTAAAAACGCTGCCTATACCATAGTTAGTGTCTTCATGAGTTAGAGCATCCTCAATAGCTTCACTTATAGCTATCCCTAGGCTCCCAGGGCTATCAGGATTCTCTCTAAGGATCTTCCTACCAGCTTCTGTTTTGTCGCTAGGACTTGGATAAACCTCGGCACCATAAGCCTCCATCATCACTCTTCGGTAGGGTTTCTGCATATAGCTAACTTTAACCATGTAGACTGTGCACTTCAGCCCGAATAACATACAGCCAAAAGCAAGTGCTGACCCCCACTGACCAGCACCCGTCTCGGTTGTTAAGCGCTGTATACCCTCTTTCATGTTATAGTAAGCCTGAGCAACAGCAGTGTTGGGCTTGTGACTTCCAGGAGGGCTCACGCCCTCATATTTATAGTATATTTTCGCCGGGGTTTTCAATGCTTTTTCAAGTCTAACAGCCCTGTATAGCGGGGTAGGTCTCCAGAGCATATAAACCTCTCTAACTTCTTCAGGAATGCTTATCCAGCGCTCTTGGCTAACTTCCTGAGCAAGAATAGCTTTTGGAAATATTCTAGGCGCTATACCAACACCAGGAGCTCTGGTTTCTGGATCTATGAAAGGAGGAAGCGGTTTAGGAAGATCCGGTAGGATATTGTACCACTGTTTTGGAACTTCTTCTTCATCTAGAAGAACTTTTGTCTTCAATACAACTCCCCTGTAATTAACGAGTTAGATTGTTAAGAACTAAACTTTTACGACGTATTTAAGTCTTTTGAGCATAATATTGTACATGAACATTAACACATTCTTGATGAAGCACAAAACACATAATTAAAATTGCCACATATTAAACTGAAAGACTTGAAGAGTGTAGAACTATGTGGAGCAACATTAAAAGACACTTAGAGGACTATCCTGAGAGACTTAAAGTAGCTCGGATATTGGTGGAAAATGGACTGAGCATTAGAGACGGCAGAATCTTTCTCAACGAAATTGAAATTCCACCGATTCGCATAGCAAGAGCGGCAGGAGTTGATAGGCGCACTGTAAAGGAAACGATAAAGACCATTGAAGCTAACTCAGAGTTACGGCAAATATTTAGAAACTTAAGGTCTGCAGGCTACTCCCTTAAGGAGATAGCGAAGGATTTAGGTTTCGGTGTTGTAGAGATAACCCCACTAAATGCGAAGATTCCAGGAATACTAGCTAATTCAGCAGCTATTCTAGCTGACAGAGGATTAAGCATAAGGCAGGCTATAGTTGATGACCCTGAACTATCACCTGAACCAAAGCTCACACTAATAGCTGAAAAAAAGATACCCGGTGAATTAATTCCTGAATTCCTAAAGATAAAGGGTGTGGCAAAAGTTTCGGTTTATTAACTTAATATCTGATAATTTTTGTGGAAGCAACATGCATTATCCTCCATTCTGTAGAAAAATTTATATTGCAATGGTGTTTTTGTTTGATGCGCATTTAGGAGGTTGTTTGATTTGTCAACACCAGCATCTGGAATTCCAGTTTTAATATTAAAAGAGGGGTCGAGTCGAACACGAGGAAGGGAAGCGCAACATAACAATATAATGGCTGCTAAAATAGTTGCTGAAATTGTGAAAACTTCCCTCGGCCCCAAAGGTATGGATAAAATGCTAGTGGATAGTTTTGGCGATGTTACAATAACAAGTGATGGGCGCACTATACTAGATGAAATGGATGTTCAACATCCTGCGGCAAAGATGATGGTTGAAGTTGCAAAAACTCAAGATAACGAAGCTGGTGATGGAACAACTACAGCCGTTATAATTGCTGGAGAATTGCTAAGTAAAGCTGAGGAGTTGATAGCCAAGAATATACATCCAACGATAATCATCGACGGATATAAGAAGGCTGCAGAGAAATCCATTGAAGTTCTGGAGAAAATTGCGATACCACTAGACCTAAACACAAAAGAGGGCATGGAGTACATGAAAAAAGCTGCCATGACAAGCATGGCTAGCAAGATAGTGGCAGAACATAAAGAATACCTAGCAGACATCGCAGTTAGAGCAGTCCTACAAGTCGCAGAAAATATTAACGGAAAGTATAAGGTAGATATAGATGATGTCAAAGTTGAAAAGAAGCCAGGGGAATCTCTTAGAGATACAAAGTTAATAAATGGCATAGTTCTGGATAAAGAGGTAGTCCATCCAGGAATGCCAAAGCGCATAGAAAACGCTAAAATTGCCCTGCTTGACTGTCCATTAGAAATTGAGAAAACAGAGTTTGACGCTAAAATAAATATTGAAAGCCCGGAACAGATGGACGCTTTCCTCAGACAAGAAGAAGAAATGCTGAGAACCATGGTTGAAAAAATAGCATCCACAGGAGCTAATGTTGTCTTATGCCAAAAAGGCATAGACGATATGGCGCAACATTTCTTAGCAAGAAAGGGCATTCTAGCCGTTAGACGAATAAAGAAGTCAGATATGGAGAAGCTAGCAAAAGCTACAGGAGGGCGTGTAGTAACAAATCTAGACGATTTAAGTCCGCAAGATTTAGGATATGCAAGCTTGGTTGAAGAAAGGAAGATAGGCGACGACAAAATGACCTTCATAGAGGGATGTAAGAATCCAAAGGCTGTTACAATACTCATTAGAGGCGGCACCGAACGAGTAATAGATGAAGCTGAACGATCAATACATGACGCTATATGTGTCGCTAGGGACATAGTACATGAGCCCAAGATCTTAGCAGGCGGTGGAGCGCCAGAACTTGAAGTATCGAAGGCTCTAAGAAAGTATGCTGAGACACTTCCAGGTAGAGAGCAGCTTGCGGTTAAGAGTTTCGCTGAAGCATTAGAAGTTATCCCGGTAACTTTAGCTGAAAACGCTGGTTTGGACCCAATTGATATAATATCAGAGCTTAGAGCTAGACATGAAAAGGGCGAGATATGGGCAGGAGTTGAGGTAATCTCAGGAAAGATAAGTAATATGGCAGAGGCACACGTCTTTGAGCCTCTAGCGGTTAAAAAGCAGGTAATAAAGTCAGCTACAGAAGCAGCTACTATGATACTGAAAATCGATGACATAATAGCAGCCGGCAAAGCTAAAACGCCGCCCACACCGAAAGGTGAATATGGCGAGTCGGGCGCTGGAGAGTAAGATACTACGCCAGCGAAAACTGTTAAAATTTTGATTGGACCACCTAAGCTTACACGCTTTGAAAGGGCAAGGATAGTGGGGGCCAGAGCGCTTCAAATAGCTATGGGAGCGCCCGTGCTCATTGAAATTCCAGAAGGAGACATAAGCCCTATTGATATAGCGTTGAAAGAGCTTGAGGCTGGCGTGTTGCCGATAACTATAAGGCGCACATTACCAGACGGTACCTATCAAGATATACCCTTAAAATGGCTTCTAGAAGAAAACAGTTGACTCAAATCTTCCTGTTTTTAAGGTTTTTTGCGTTTTCAAGTGTTTCTTTTATTCTTTTCCAGTGAGGGCCGCGCCAGTAAACTTGGCCACATTTTAAACATTCCCAAAACTCATCGTAGTATGTGAGGGTTGTTTTCTCAACTTTATTAACTATCTTCTCTTTTGATGCAAAACTTAGGCGAGCATTACATTTGGGACATCTCGACTTTGCCATATCTATGTCCAAGCTTATGCCAAGTTTCTCGGATAAAAATGCTAAACGTTGAACTTCATTTTCACCGCTTACATATATGGCTCTAACCCCTTTTGCATTAGCTTGCTGATAAAGCTCCAAATCCCGTGTTAAAAGAATTCGATTCTCCTGCTTAGCTATTTCAAGGAGCTTAGCGTCATCAAGTTTATTAGAGTATTTCGTATTATAACCAAGCATCCGTAGCCATCGTGCGAGTTTTCCAAGCATACCATCTAGAATAAATCTCACTCCAGACGCCTCTTCCGAATTATCCTTCCACATCCAGCTTCAGCCACTATTTCTCCATTATCCATAACCAATTTCCCAGAAACAAAAGTTTTGACAGGTTTTCCTTTTACTTCCCAACCATCAAAAGGAGAGAACCTAGCTTTAGACTTAAACTTTGATGAGTCTATTTTACCCTCTGATTTCAAGTCAACAACCACTAGATCTGCATTCATGCCCTCCCTTATGTAACCAATACTGCGCAGACCAAATATTTTAGCTGGATTTTCAGCCATTAATTTAACAAGTTCCCTGATGGATAAACGGCCATTATTAACTTCGGTTAACATTAAAGGAAGCATCGTCTCTAAACCAGGTATACCTGCCTTCACATACCATATATTGCTAGATTGCTTTTCCATCAATGTATGAGGAGCATGATCTGATGCTATAATATCCACAATTCCCTCTCTAATTCCTTTCCACAGGAGAAGTATATGGCATTTATCCCTTAACGGCGGTAATGTAACGGCAAATGAGCCTATACGCCTAAGATCCTCCACGGATAAAAGTATGTGATGAGGGGTTACTTCACATGAAATTTTTTGTCCCCTAGATCTAGCCTCGGAGATTAATTCAATGGTTGCGCCCGTACTTACGTGACATAAATGTAAATGAGAGCCCGTTTCCTTAGCGATGGCGATTATACGCTTTACAGCCTTGATTTCAGCCTCTTCAGGATGAGCTTGAATAAAAGCCTCTAAATCGCAACGCCCTTGACCCTTCAGACTCCCCTCAATAGCTGCGATAATCTGCTTATCCTCAGCATGTACTGCTATAGGAACCTTAGAAGCAACATGTCGAAAGGCTTCTATAACAGCATAGTCATCATCAACATTTAAGCCGCCCATTTGAGTGTTCATGAATAATTTAAAACCTATCGCGCCCTCCAAGATAATTTCATCAATTTCAGATAATTTTCGCGGGAATTCTGAATAAAAGCCGACATTAACAAGGGCTCGCCTTTCAGCCACCTGCATGCGCTTTCTCAAGGTCTCAGCGCTCATAGTTACGGGCTGATTATTGGGCATATCTATAACGGTGGTTATTCCACCAGCTGCTGCAGCGGCTGTTCCGCTGTAAAAATCCTCTTTATAGGATTTTCCTTCATCACGAAGGTGAACATGCGCGTCAATAAGCCCAGGCAACACAATAAGCCCATTAAGATCAATAACCATATCAGCAGAAGGCATTTGCGCTTCTCTTCCAACCTTAAAAATTTTGCCATTCTCAATTGCAATGCAGCAATCAAGTAAGTCGCCATCCACGTAGGCTCTCAGGTTTTTCAATACCAGATCAACTTTCAATAAGCGCACCACTCATCAAGATGTGATGCTCAACGATAAAAGCACCTTTACACATTTCGCTCCTCAAGAATTTCTCTAACTTTCTCTTTAACCTTTTCAAAAAGTTTTCTACTTATTAATCCTTTCCTAAAAGCATTTTCAAGTTTTTCCACATCCAAGATCTTTACACAGCCATTTGCGGGAATGCATATGTCTACCTCCAAATCCACATACCTTATCGCGTTTGGGTAAATTTCAATTGGCGTGTTTATGTTTATGTATGTTCCTCTGAGGGAGCCATTCCTTGAAAAGTACTTGGTGACTATATACCACTCGCCGAAAATTGCTTCACTAACCGCTCTATCACCTGCCTTCTTCATCACGCCAAGACCATCATAAAATCCATCAGCTCGCATCACCCGTGAATAAACGATATGATCTTCATCAAGACTTTCGATGACAGCCTTACCTAAGTTGAATATATTTCCAATTAATTTAACATGCATAATATCCACAGATTCGCCCTCATTTGGAAACTCCGGACTGATCTGCCTTAGAAATGAATCCCTAACATCTAGAGGATTGTTGCCGTTTTCTATCAGCTTCTCAGCCATTTCTAGGGTAGTTGCGACCCTGCCGCCGCAACTCTTATAGAAATGATGCCCATCAAGGGTGTAGGTAACTGAGGCTCTAAATTCATCTAGTTTTCTTTTAGACGTGGAGGGAAATTCGATGTCCATAAAGTGAGAGCCTTCAAAAAGAAGACCCACATCTCTTTTAAATGACACTAATCTCTCTAATTCCTCAACTTTCTCTGAGAGGACTTTGATCTCTCCTTCCAACAGCTCTTTAGAAACATAGGCGGCAGGTTCTCGCCATATAATACCCCATCCTTTAGGGGCTATTTGAGCGGCTAATGCATTTAGTTCTGCCCGCTTGTTTAAGTCATGAACACGTAGGCTTACGCCTGATGCACTTCCCTTTATTAAAATTGCGTACTGTCCAACAATTTTAATTCTAGTAGATAAAATTGGATTCTTCCGACCAAGCCTTTTCCTTTCAACTTGAACTATAAGATTCTCGGGGTTTATGGCTTCAGTCTCATCTTTTGGTAGCAAACCTATCAAGTTCTCATCTATCTTAACTTGTAAGAAGTCATCTTGATAGCCAAGAATCTCACCTTTGTATATGCCGCCAACGCTAGGTCTCCATTTCCTAATTATAGCGTCTTCTAAATTTTCGTGGATAACAGCCTTCAGTTGATTTATTGCCTCAGCTGAGCCGAGCGCCACAACGCCTTGGAGATCATAACGATCTTTAATCGTCACGTCTGGGGGTTCAGCATTATCCTGAATTTTAAGACGTTCTTGGATAATTTTTGATGGTTGAACTATCTGAAAGCCTTCTTTCATCAGGAGCTTTGTCAAAGCAGTAGCGTAAATTCCCCTAATTTTAGCTTTCAAAGGTCAGTCAACCTTTTTAACTCTGTATAGGTTTCCAAGCTTTGAAATACTAAATTTTACGCCTAAAATTTTCTCAGCAAGCCATATATTCGTTTCAAGGTGATCTGAAAGCGTTTTAGTAAGATAAACAGATGAGCCGCCAGCCAATGCAACATAAGGTATGAGTATATCCGCTAGGTGCTGATCTACGGTAGCTTTTGAGTCAATTTCATTACATAACTTTTCAGCCGCCTCAATCCCTACAGCTTCGCTTGTTTTCTTGAGTTCACCTATCGCATCAGCACCTAATATGACCCCACTATTAGTTTCAGCCCATAAAACCAAAGAGCTTCCTTTTTGCATGGGATTTGACTGATCGTTGACCACTTCTATTTGGATATCAACCTGATAACCATGATCCTTCAGACGTTTTTCGGCGGCAGCTGCTTGACGCTCAGCGACTTTTCTATCAGCGAGGAAAGTGCATACTGATACACCTCTGATGGCGGATAATTCGCCAAATTCCTCTAAACGAATTGGATTAAGTTTCTTACAAGGCTCAACGTTTAAAGTAACTTCGCCTAGCCCTTTTGGGTAATACCCGTATTTGTGGATAATTATTTGAGCATTAACCCCCATTCGGCGGAGGACGGGAAGCATAACGTAACGCAAGTAATTTATTGTCGGCGAATTAGAAACATCCGTTCCACCCTTTGATATTCTAATAGTTACAGGTGATTCGGCGAAAAGGCATATTGGTAACACTGTCATAATTAACATTGGTATGCTGCCAGCGGTCCCAATCTCCGCGTGAAAGTCGCCGCCACGGATTCTCCCAGGTGTAAACCAAAGTTCCCTAGAGTTTAGTACAGCACCTTTTACTTCAGCGTTACATAATCTAGCCGCCGCTAGCACAGCTTCTAAGTGTTGAGGTCTTAGTCCAGGTTGGGGCCTATTATGCCTTATGTTATATATATGTAGCGGCCTACCAGTTATAGATGCTAAAGCTATAGAAAGTCTTAAGATAGTGCCGCTGCCACTTTTTTGGCTACCATCAATCTCTATTAAAGCCTTCACGTTTTTCACATCAACCTCCCAGCAGCTAACAATTTATATGGCTAGGTATAAGCATTTGATAGGACGTGTATTTATGGGCTTAGATGGGGAGAAAATTGAGAGACTTATCGAGAGAATTGATGAACTATTGGTAATTTTAAACAGCGTTGCGGAAGATTTGAGGATAGTAGCAGCCTCACTTAAATCTATAGCTGTCTCACACATAACGCCTGATGTTCATGAAACCTATGTTTCCACTTCACAAGCAAAGACCGAGAAAGAAGAGAGAAGCATTGAAGAGGTTAAAATGATGTTCCCAGAGGATTTAGAAGAACGATTAAGTTTCGAGGAAAAAGATGATTTCATAATTATTAAGCCAAGGCAATTTTTAGGTTCAGAAAATTTTGCAAGAATAGCCTCCATCGTAAGGGGGATGGGGGGCGATTATGTAAGCGCTGGAAAAGAATCTCACTTCAGAGTCCCAAAAAAGAAGTTTTAGGTCTTTTAATAAATTATATTGAAGTCTTCAAATTCGCCTTTATATTCCTCCCATATAACATCCACATGAGTTACCTTAGCGCCTGGCGGTCCACGCTTACAAAACTCAATAAGACGCCTGACAGCTTCTTCTTCGCCTTCAAAAACCGCCTCAACTCTTCCATCTGGCAAATTACGAACCCAACCGTTAACACCCCACTTCCTAGCTTCGCGCCTAGTTGTTGCCCTAAAGAATACGCCTTGAACCACTCCGCTTATAAACACATGAGCCCTGACTTTCAATGTTTTACCTCCATTTACGCCTAAGCATTCTTAGCATTTACATTAATACTTCTAAGATCGAATTCTTCGTTTATATTATCCAATAACGTTTAGCATTATGACTAAATAGGACACTCATGGGAAAGCCAAAAATTATAATCAATAGCTGATAACTTAAGGAGTTTTTCTAAATTTTATGCTCTGATTTTCCAGGGTTACTTCATAGATTTGGTTAACGTCAAAATCTATTCCCAAGCTTTCATATTCTTGCTCTGTAAGAAAGAGGATGATTTTTGGGATCTCTATGTGTGCCTTTATAGGGAATATCGGAAGTTGATGTTGTAAAGCTTGAAAGACTTCTTGAACAATCCTAGCCTCTTCGCTCTGTGGCTTAATTATGAATTGTGGGGTTAAGCGTTCCTCTACTAGTTCTATACGTTTACCAAGGTTTCCATCAATGTCACGAATCGACTCAATCCTATTTACTCTTACCCTAATCATTTTAAACATCCCGCATAATGACAATTGACATCTATTTATGAATAGACAATAAAAACTATTTGGATAACAACATCTCACTCCATCTCTATGGTTCCAGGCGGTTTAGGTGTAATATCATAATAAACAGCAGCAATATCTGAACGTTCAGATAATACTTCCAGAGCAATTTCATCCAGAACTTTCCATGGGATATTAGATACTTCAGCTGTTAAGAAGTCCTTTGTCTCTACAGCTCTTATGCCAATCACATAGGGCTTATCAGCTTGGCTCTCCCTTATCATGTATAGCATCCTGCTGAATTCAGGGTGCTCATTCAGTATCTTCGCTTGAAGTGAGAGCAGATTTCTAATATCTGCTGGATATATCTCTCCTTTTGGCGTTTCAACCTTAAGTCCCAGCACCCTTCCGTAGCTTCGTTTTCCTCCTCTAATTCCCGTAGCTTTATCTCTGAAGATAATTACTCTTACATTTCGCGATGGAACGTTTAGGAATCTTGCTGCAGCTTCACGTATATGCGTTGCAGAGCTATCTACGTCATAGGCCACATTATCAATTATGAAGGCAAAGTATTGGCTCGGTTTATAACTCGATAGAGATTTTTCAACGATCGCTGTGGTCTTCTTTAAGGCTTCAAGCTTATCGGGGCGAATTTCACCAACAACTCTTATAGATAAACCTGGGCCTGGAAAAGGTTGCCTTTCAGATATTTCAGGCGGTAAGCCAAGATATCTTGCAACAGCTCTAACTTGCCACTTATATAACATTTTTAGTGGCTCAACAACTTTAAATCCAAATTGTTCCGCAGGATTTATACCCACTTGCTCAAGAACATTATGTTGAGTTTTCACACCACCCACAGTTTCAATAATATCAGCTTTAATTGTTCCCTGAACCAAAAAACGACAGCCCTCACTATGGGCGATCTCACTTAAAACTTGATAAAAGGTTTCGCGGAAACGCCTCCTTTTTTCCTCTGCGTCAACCAAACCTTTCATCGCATTAATAAATCGTTCTTGTACATTTACTATTTTAACTGGAACGTTAAGCGGTTCTTTTCTAAGCGCTTCCGCCACAGTTTCAGGCTCACCTTCTCGCATAAAAGCGTCATCAAGAAAAACACACGTTAAGTTTTCACCTATCGCTTTCCTCGTCAAAACAGCGCACGTAGAGCTATCCACGCCGCCAGAAACAGCCACGAGAGCCCGCTCAGCACCGATAATCCGTTTTATCTCTCTACTCTGTTCCTCGACGAATCTTGCAGGATCAAAACTTTCCATGTAAGCAAACCCCGCTAAGGTGATAACTGTTCTGTAATTCCAAGATTTATGTATTTAGTTTTCCCATCACCATTTTAGAGCCGGAGTACCGTTATTTGACTTATAGATCTGCGAACATTGCCGTTAACGATTGTTAAGTAAAAACAGCACCAACCTAAAAATACAAGATAGTCATTGACAAATTAAAAATTGAACAACATTACAGCTGAATTTGCAATCGATAATTTAATTTTTGAAATATAGAAAACCAAAGGATCGATTTAATCGAGGAATTTCGTTAGATTAAGACTTTTCTAGATCTCCATTTTAAAGTATAGTCCTGGTGGTGTTAGCATGGATAGAGCAGATAATAACGTTGTTAAAGCTGAAGTTAAGGCTCTTGATGAGATTACCAATGGATACTTAGAAGTTTTGAACAACTTTAAGGATGTCATTAAGGAGGTGAAAAGAACTAAAAAGCTTTGGAAGGACGGAAATAATTCTATACTAATGAAATTAGGTATAGCGTTGATAGCCTTTCCAGACCCTACGATAAGTGATGTTCTCGGAGGCATCCTATTAGCCGCTGGAGCTATTCAAAATGGCATAAAGCGTCAATCACTACATGTAGACGATATCCCAAAAACATTACAAAATGTCATGAAGGAGTTGATGTACATCGAAGAACGCATACATTGAATATACGAACTTATATTGCCATAAAACGCCACATTCATGTTAGGAGTGTGAAAAAATGAAGCTTGTAACTGTTTTATTACCTGAAGCTTACCTTGAAGGTTTAGATGAACTCGTAAGAGCCAATATGTATCCTAGCCGAAGCGCTGCCATCAGATCCGCGGTTAGAGACCTACTTAAGAGAGAACTTTGGGAAAGGAAGGAGAGATAGGAATTAACGCGTTACAGACGTGCTAGCAACTTCCAACATTCTTTTAATTGTTTTCACGGGATCACTTGACATTGTTATAGCGCGGCCTACTATTAAGTAACGTGCACCAGCCTTTAAAACTGCTTCGATGGAGCCACCTTGAACCTCCACACCAGGCGAGTATATTGGAATTTTTTCCCCTAAAATTACATAAACTTCCTTTACTTTCTCAGGACGAGTGGCCCCA
>JAGTRA010000019.1:11946-13241 GCA_018396935.1 Candidatus Bathyarchaeota archaeon | reverse complement strand
CTGCAGGGATATACTTCTTTAGAACTTGCTCTACGGCATGTTGTGAGCGTCTATAGCCAGGTATTTGCATACCGGCATCTACAAGCTGTTTAGCTATTTTTGAAGGACCTAAACCCCCCACCTCTAGCCATGTAAGCGAGAAAAGAACACAGAACCCTACTAGTATTGCGAGATACACTAACGCCCTCACAGGCTCAGCTATAACGTTTGATAAATTATTTGGTGAGGTTACGTAATATACTAAACCTCCTGTAGGCACTAACCGCCCGTCCACGTACTCGAATTTGCCTAGAAGGTTTATCAAGAAGTTATTTCTTCCCCATGGTTGATTCCACAGTATATATGAGAAGAAGTATATGTTAGCAAATAATGCTGACGTGAATATTACTGGGAGGTTTGAGACGTACAGTAGCTTTATTGGATAACGGCTTCTAAAACCTCTGAAACGGGCGTACGAAAGGGGAAGCTCAACGCGAACCCCCTCAAGGTAAATTATCACTAGAAAGGCGGCTATTGTCGCTATAAAGCCTATTATGGATGGGTAATTCCCCCTAAGCAGTAGCCCCGTTATGGGTTTTCCACTACCTATCGTTTGAGCAAGAGCAACGAACAACCCAAAGCTACCGTACTCGTCAACTGGGGGGGTTATATAGAAACAATGTAGAAATATTTGCTGAGCAACTCCAGCCATTATGAATAGGCTTATACCGCTGCCAAATCCCCACCCCTTCTGTATGAGTTCATCTAGTAGCATTACAATCATGCCTGCAGCTAATAGTTGAAGGAAAACTATTATTGCCGTTGTCCCCGGTAGGGCGCCGTACATGCCGCTTATTATATAGGCTGAAGCTTGTACGCCGGTTAGTATCACCGCTAAAACTTTACTCGCAGCGGTGAATAGAGCTCTATCCTCAGCCTTCGACATGTCGCATTCCACCATTCCTGAGCCTACAAGGAGTTGTAGTATCAAACCAGCTGTGACAATTGGACCTATACCTAACTCCATAAGTGTGCCGCGGGATGATGCAAAAATTACTCTAAGGGGGGCGAGGGATTCCTCAGCTTCTTTTGGAATACCATACAACCGTCCAGCGTCGCTCGCCATTATGAGATATATAATTAGGGCTATTGCAGTCCAGAAAAGCTTCTCATTAAAACTTACCTTCTTTGTTGGAGCTTTAACCTCGGGGATGAAACGCGCAAGGGGCTTAAAGAAATTTAGGAATCTCCCAGCCATAGGTTAGAGATTACGCTCCAGTTTCAATTTCAGCTATAACTTCTCCTCCAGCTTCTTT
>JAGTRA010000019.1:0-11936 GCA_018396935.1 Candidatus Bathyarchaeota archaeon | reverse complement strand
TATTTTCTCAGCAGCAGCCTCCGAAGTCGATGGAACTTTTATTATGAAGGCTTTTTTAACTCTTCCTCTTCCCAATAGCTTTGTATATCCTAGGCTCGTTAGGTCAAGGAATATCTTGCCATCTTTTTCAGTAGCGCCTATTTTTTCCGCCATTTCTTCAAGTTCCCCAACATTTATAATATTTTCAATGCGCCTTAAACTTGCAGGTGAAGTAAAGCCTCTCTTGCCAAAGTAATCTGGTTCATATCTAAGTACGTAGGTCCAACCATGCTTATGTCGCCCTGCTCTCCGCTCGCCCTTAGAGCCTGTTTTTCTATGCTGACCTACGCGGCCATAGCCAACTGTACGAGTACCACGCTTCTTCCTAATCTTCCTGAGCCTATGAGGCATTTTAACCAGCCACTTTGTTTATTTTTTGCACTAAAGCTTTTTTTAAGCGTATCTCAAGTACACCATTCTTGTAGTTTGTGCGAAGACTTTCAGGCAACACTTTGTTTGGAAGACTTAAAACCTTATAGAATTTACGGTTAGAAGCTTTAGCAGACAATGTTAAACGTTGACCCTCAACTTCTACCTTTATATTCTCACGTCGAAAACCTTTAAGCTCAGCAACTACTGTTATATAATCCCCATTTTGAAACACGTCTATTAATGGAGCAGGTTCCTTCATCATTTTTTTAGTGAAGGTTTTTAAGACGCCGTATTTATGTGGTTGGGAACCCCCAATTTTAACATATTTCATCCTAAATGTGTCCCCATTGAATCTTTTGTTTTTCTTTGGCCAACCGTGACGCTTAAGCTTCTTTTTTCGCCCCATGGACATTCCCCACTAACACAATGGCATTCCTAAACTGACTATAAAAGGTATCGCCAAAGCGTATGATTTTAAATCATTCGCCGTATAAGCTCGTTAATGGTTTCTCCTCGATATCCAAGTTCTCCACCCATAGAATAGCTCTTCTTTATTTTACCTCTGAAGCCCTTGGTAGGTGGATGTAGCCTGAAGTAGGGTTGAATCCCAGGAAGTTTCCAGTACTCAACTTTGCAATTGAATATATCTTCAGCCAGTTCATCAATTGATTTGTATCCTATTTCCTGCAGGTATTCTTCGGTTATCTCTTTATTTCCAGCAAGACGCCCACGCTTCTCAATCAGGAGGGCGATTGTATCCTTTGAGATCTCCCCCCAGGTTACATAGTTCTGGGCTGTTCTAAGCATTCCGATGAAAGATGGTCTATCATCGATTAGAATGGCGTAGTTTGTTCGTTTTAGATTAAGCATTCTGAGGGTTTCCCTTACCTCTAGCGGCGCCCGTATAGTTCCACGGATTTTAATCGCTGCAATACACTTTCGCTTTTCCATAAACTCAGACAACTACCTCACCCAGTCTGTTGGAGTGACCAGAGCGTAAGTCTTTTTCAGAGCATCAAAAACTGCGAACGCGAAGGATGGAATGGTTCTCGTCGATCCATAACTTCTAGTCCAACAGTCATGAATCCCAGCAAGACCTAATATCACCTTTGCGACCTCGCTTGCAACAAGGCCGAGGCCCCTGGGGCCAGGTATAACCACGATCCTTACACTACCACATTTACCCTCAACCCTAAATGGAACTGAGTGAGGTTTCCCACAACCGCACTCCCAACTACCGCATCCACGCCTTACGGGCACTATATTTAGTCTAGCAGCTGCTGCAGCTTTCTCTATAGCTGTTCGCACCTGACTGGCTTTCCCAGAGCCTAATCCTATATAACCATCTCGATTTCCCACAGCAACTATGGCCTTAAACCTAGATCTTTCCCCCGCATCTGTCTGCTTCTGAACGAGACTTATGTTAATAACTTCCTCTTGGAGATCTGGAAGTAGAGCATCAACTATTTGGGGCTCACGTATCGAGTAGCCTTCCATAAAAACCTCTTCAATAGAGGTGATCTTGCCTTCCTGAACTAGTTTTCCTAAACGCGTTCTAGGTATCCACCCTTCTAAGCTACTAGACTTTTCGATAGACATTTTCACTTTCCTCCACTTAAAGCTGTAATTATCGCCTCTTTTACCTCTGCAACATGTTGTGGAAGATTCTCGGGCGAAATGCTATTTTTAATGTATTGTGAGAAAGTTGAAGCATATTTCTCATAATTTGCAGATAGCATTTTCGCATAATTTGCAATGTGCTCGCCTACAACCCTACTATCATCAGGAAGTATTTCCTCGCTATGGGGTATAGCAAGCCCAGCATCAATAGCTCCTTTTAATGCTGCAAAAACTCGTGAACCCTTGGATGGTGTGTGTAGGCCAATATCAAGCAAAGCCTCCTTCACACCCATTGATTTAGCTTTTAAGGCGCATAAGAAGCCAGTGAGATAAGCTGCGGGTACATTACCCCTAGGGGCACGCCAACCATACTTTATAAGTTCCCTGCTATGGGCTGAAACTATAACTTCATCTCCATGAGGCTTAGCTACTATGATTTGAGCAATTATATTCTTTAGGGATCCGCGAACAACCAAACGCGGTTTGCCCGAAACAATCAGGGCTTTCCGCTTTCTATAATTTGTTTTTCCCTCTCTTCTTCTACGATATGGAACGCAATAACGTGCATCTTTAGCCATTCAACGCTTCCTCCATAGGTTATGGCTTTCGATATAACGCTCCATATCCGCTACAGACTTGAAGCGTCCACTCTTAGCCATGCTATACAGATCACGATAAGTGCTTTGATCAATTAGCTTCTTCTCCTTCAGCTCTCTAAGTCTCTTTCTTAATGCTCGAATCCTCTTCATCCAAACCTCTTTCTTTGATATTATCGCCCCGGCACTTCCACTTCTACTTCCAGGACCCCGGCGTAGTCCTTTTTTCTTTTTCTCATGGATAACTCTCGCTCTAGCCCTACTTACACCTTTTTCCTGTAGTGGCTTAATAACCCCTTCATGAATAAGCTTTTTAATTTCTTCACGAGTTATAGCTGCCTCAACATCTTCTATTCTATTAGGATCTATCCAAACCCTATTTTCCCCAACTTTTAATATCTTGGCAGCTAATCGACGCTGAGTTCTAAGATTCACCATACGACTTCACCTCTTCAGAGCTTTTATCAGCATTTAAAGAGGCCTTTTCCTTCCCGATTTCTGACTGTTCTCCCTTAGTTTCTTCTGCACTTACTGATTCGGATTTAAATTCTTCAGACTCCCTGAGATTCAGGATTTTTATATTCATCTTTTTAGCTTCCGCTATGATTAGCATCCTTGTCTTTTTTCCAACGGTATGAGCTATACGAATAGCTTGAGTTTCAGGGTTAACTTTAGCGACCTCATCAACGTTATGGACTAGAACTTCCTCATATCCAGATGGGTGCAACCCTCTTGTGGTCTTTGGCCCACGATATCCTACATTAACCGTTGGAGGCCATCCCTTTTTCTTCTGCCGCATCTTATTATCTATACCCTTAGGCCTGCGCCAGTTCTCCTTAAGCCTATCATAACGCCAACTCTCCTGCCTAACAAAGTCAGGTCGCTTTCTCTTTATTTGCTCTCTAAGGCGTAGGGCCTTTTCTAGATCAGCTTGTTCCATTTTTTTCATGGCTAATCCATACCCTCACTCCGCTCATATAAATATATACCGTCAAGAAAGACCCTTGGATCTTTATTCCTAATCTTTGTTGCCTGCTCTATGTTTGCTGCTGTTTGACTAACAGCCTCTAGGTCGATGCCTTGCACTATTACATCGTCTCCGGAAACCTTAACTTTAACATCTCCAACTATCCTCGCTTTCCTTGGAGCTCTCTCACCAACGAAGTTCTCTATTAGAACCACTTTATCTTGAACTTTAACGGATATCGGAAAGTGAGAGAAAACTATTTTAAGCTTATAAGTAAAGCCCTTCTGAACTCCAACTATCATATTTTTTATATGTGCAGCAATTGTTCCCACGAGAGCGCTTTCTCTTCTTCTTGGCCAGTTTGCCCATACATGAACCTTTTTACCACCTTCAATAAGCTCTATAGAGACAGGTTCCTTAGAGAAGTCCCTTGTTAGGGTTCCCTTTGATCCCTTTACTATAACTTTTTTCCCCTCTAAATGCACCTCTACGTCATCTGGAACTTCAATGATCCGTGAAACTTTTATGGCTTGCACCATTATTCATCTCCCTAATAAACGAAAGCTAGAAGCCTACCGCCTATACCCTTTGCCTTCGCTTCCCTATGGGACATCACTCCATGAGAGGTTGAGACTATTAGGATACCCATATCCCGAGATGGTAGGAATTTTTTCTCCCAATCTTCTATTTCATCTACACTCACTGGAAAACGTGGCTTGATTGCTCCGCACTTATTTATTCTGCCAAGAAGTTGAACCTTAAATTTACCTGAACGCCCATCGTCTATAAACTCGAACTCTCCAATGTAGCCGTGAAGCTGCATAACACGAAGAACTTTACCCAACAGCTTAGACGCTGGGCTAATTACACACTCACGTTTATTCCTCATCTCACTATTAAATATGGCAGTTAACCCATTTGCTAATACGTCCATAATTTCCCCCGCTCACTCATATTTACGAAAGCCTAATTTCTTTGCGACTTCCCTAAAGCAGTGCCTACAAATGTACAGTTTGTATCGCCTAATTATTGGGCCGTATGATCCACATCTTATACAAGGTCTAGAACCCTTACCGAATTTTCGTTCCTTTTTAGGTTTCTGTTTAGCCAACACTCCACCTCCTAGGATATCTCAACTCCTAAAAAGTTCTTCATGAAGATCATAGCTTCATCGCGAGTTAATAAGTGTCTTGAACCAATTTTGGATCGCGCCCTCCGCCTGTATTTAACCCGCCAGCCAGCACGACAAAGGGAAACACATACATCCATCCCAAATATCCCAACCTCAGGATCATACTTCACGCCTGGAATCTCTATATGTTCCTTGATGCCAAAGGCAAAGTTGCCAAACTTGTCAAAACAACTTTTGGGGAGTTTATATCCAACAACATACAACGCTTTTTTAAGGAATTCTACAGCTCTCTCTTTCCTGAGGGTGACTACACAAGCGATAGGCTCACCCCTTCTTATGCCAAAATCTCTTATTGTCCGTTTAGCTTTTCTCTTACAGGGTTTTTGACCGGTTAATTCCTCCAAAACTTTAGAGGCTTTCTCCAGGATTTCGCCAGATTTTCCAACACACATATTAACAACTACTTTTTCAATTCTCGGCTTAAGCATAGGGTTAGTTTCCCATAGTTGGATAATCTCTTCCTCAGACACTTTGCATTACCTCCGTAGCTTTTGGCAATGATATTAGTGGTTGAGATTCGCCTATCGCGAAGACGAAGTCTAATATCGTTTGGTAACGATTTCCAGCATCATCTTCTATAGTTACAAGGAGGTCCTTGCGCCGCTTACCCTCAGCTTTCTCTCTTTCAACTCCTCTCCCGCAAACTCCTTGGTTTTTTCCACCGGTAATTATTGCGTAAACTCCTTCTCTCATGGGTATATGACTTAAAATTTTTCTTTCAGGGAGGCTTACTTTTAGGGTATCAAAGGTTTTATAGACGTCTTCCTGGGGATTCTTTGCATCAGCTACTTTAATGAGAATATTTGATCCATCATGAAGGTTAAGTTGTATATGCCCGCCCTTCACCGTCGTTTTATTCTCTATTCTGCAGAGCTTAAAGTCAGCTTCATCCTTACTTATTGGGAATAAGGTTAACCCCTTTTTATGGGGTAGGACCCTGAAAGTTTTATCCATATCAGGTATTGAAACAACATCCATTAAACCTACAGGGAAACGATCATCACGTCTAACTCTCCCATCAACGTAAACCTTACCCTGAGCAACTATTATCTTAGCTTCTTTCCTTGTCTTTGCAAAGCCTAAAATTTCACGTAACATTATAACTAGGGGTATACAACGCTCCATAGAATGGGGACCTGGCGTAGGCCTAACAGTCCATGTGAATTCCTTCCTATGAATCGGCCAAATTCTCGGAGCTGGTTTACGCTTTAAAGCCTGAGAGCCACCCTTCTTGCCCATTATGCTTCCTCCGACTTTCGCTTCCCTCTACGTGTTCTTACTTTTTTCTCTTGCGCCTCCACTTTTGCATTTTTATCCTTTTTATCCTTATTTTCAACTACATTCTCTGCGGATTTCTGCACTCTTCTAGTAGGCTTCTTAGACGCTTTTTTCGTCTTCTTAGCTTCACTTGATTGTTTTTCCTCAGGCTCCTTTTGAGATTTTAAGCCAGAAACACCTTTAGTCTTCTTTTTCCTCTCCAATATGTTCTTTCTCCACTTATCATCAAGGTTTAGCTTTGTTATCATAACTTTTGATGGGTGAATGGGTACTAAAACGGTTGTACCGTCAACTTTCTCCCGTGTCAAACCCTCAATATAAATTCGATATTCTTTCCTATCAACCCTGAGCACTTTTCCCTCAAACCCTTTATAGTCGCCTCTCATAACGCGTACAGTGTCTCCAGACCTCACTGGAAGACTTCGAATTCCATGCTCCTTCCTAAGTTCAGGAGACAGAGGGGCTGACAGGTGTTTGTATCTAATGTGGTCAGGGGCTTGGAATAGCCTTTTACGCTGCTTAGAAGGTTTTGAGGATTGTATAGCTCTCTGCACTCTTAACACCTCTCTAGATGATTATGCTAGCTGCACTCGCTATCCTCGGCCATCTTTCAGCAGCTTCCTTAGCTACAGGACCCCTTATCTCCGACCCTTTCATTTCACCCTCAGGGGTTATTATAACTGCAGCATTATCCTCAAACTGAACCCATATACCATCGGGTCTGCGGAAGGGCATGCGCTGCCTAATCACAACGGCATGGAATATTTTTTTACGCATGTCTGGGGTTCCACGTCTAACTGAAACAGCCACTCTGTCACCGACAGCAGCTGAGGGAACACGCCCCCTTCGTCCCTTGTAGCCTATAACCTGAATTAATCGAAGCTCCTTAGCCCCCGTGTTATCGGCACACTTCAGTATGGAACCTGCGGGTAACCCCCTTGAAATCTTCGGAACCTGACCGGCAACTCCCTTTGCAATTAATCCCCTGGACTTCGCCTTTGCAGCCATTATTACCTAGCCTCCTCCTTTTTCTCTACAACAACAAAGGATACAGTCTTGCTTATGGGGCGACATTCAGCTATTACTACACGATCACCTTCCTTCGCGTTTATACATGGAGGATTATGGGATGGAATTCTGCTATGCCTGCGTTCATATCGCATAAACTTGGGAACATAATGCAGGTAGTCCCGCCTAACTATAACTGTTTTATCCATTTTCGCACTGACAACGACACCCTCAAGTATACGACCTCGGATAGGCAAGTTGCCATGGAATGGACAGTTTCTATCATTACATGTTTTATCCGGTTTTTTAAACATCAGGGACATTTCACCATAACCTCTTAATTCTTTTTTTAAGTCTATCTTCAGGTCTACCGGTTAGAAGTTTCCCATCTATTTCAACAACTGTTCCATCTGGGAATTTGAAATGGAAAATGCAAACTTCTTTAATCATTGTCCGCCGTTTAGAATCGTCAACTATTGTAAATGTATTTCTCGTTTCATCAATAACTTTACCATGTAATCCAACATAGTTTGGGTTTTTACTTTCTGCGACGGTAAGATCAGTGCCAATAAATTCCCATCGTATTATATCTGGCGTAACTTTCATGAGTCTTTAAGCCCCCTGATGCATCTTAGCCTTACCACTTTTCTGCTCATTTTCAATAGTAAGTATCCTGGCTATTGTTTTTCGAATCTCTTTTATTATCCCTGGATTTTCTACGGTGCCCCCTGCCCTTATCATTGTTTGCAACCTCATTAGCTCAGTTCTAAGCTCAGCTAACTTCTTTTTTCGTTCTTCAGGAGACATTGCTCTTATTTCCTTGACTCTAAGTATTGCCATTTATTCAGCTCCCTCTCTTTTTAATTCTGTTTTCTCGCTAGACTCGTTTCCTGTAGCTTCTTGAACTGATGTTTCAACAATCTGAAGCTTATCTGGAAACTTGGCTTCTGGGGGCATTATTCTAACTTTTACCCCAAAAATACCTGGCTTAAGCTGTACGTGAACTTCTGCTTTTCTCATATACTTCATCGCAGGGTCCCCGCATTTTGGCAGGTACCCGCTTTTGAACTTCTCATACCTAGCTCTTTCAGTTCTAAGTTTCCCGCTTATGATTATCTCAGCGCCGAGAGCCCCTGCCTCCATTATTTGATTTAGAGCCCAAAAGCCAGCTCTACGGAAGTGAACACCCCTTTGAAGGGCAGCAGCAATGCGGGAGGCAACAACATAAGCATTTAGTTCTGGGACTTCAATTTCAGATACGGATATTTGCGGATTTTCAACTCCGAATTTTTCCTCAAGATCCTTTGCGAGTTCACGAATCGTCTCTCCACCTCTACCTATGACGAGCCCAGGTCGCATCGCGTATATCACTACATGGGTACCGAGAGGTGTCCTTGAAATCTCAACACCGCCATATCCAGCTTTCTCTAGTTTTTTACTTAAAAACTCGTCTATCGCCACCTTCTTTTTTGCATCAGATATGAAATGTTTTACCGCGGACATTACGCGCTCCCCTCGGATCCTGGAATTTCTTCTAATACTATTTCAACATGGCATAATGTTTCAAATTTCGGCGTGGCTCTTCCAAAGGCCCTCGGCATATATCTCTTAATTTTTGTGCCGGGATAAGCGGAGGCGTGGATTATTTTTAGTCGCTCTGTATCTAATCCTTTGTTTTCAGCATTAGCCTCCGCACTTTCAAGAATCTTCAATATATGCCTTGCAGCCTTAACGGGATATTTTCCAGAGTAAGCTTTCTCTAAACCACCATGATGAGCAGCCTTTTTATTATACCTCTTAAAGGGGACAAGTTTCTTTTTAGCTATAACATCTTTTAAGTACTTCTTGGCTTGAGGAAGTAACATGCCTTTTATGGTATTGCATATTTCACGAGCGGATTTACAGGATATTCTAAGCTCCCTACCGCTCGCCTTAGCCGTTTTTTCTGGATCAAGAGATTCTTCAGGTATTGAATATCCCCATTCTGGCAATTTTTATATCCCCGACTGTGCAATTGAACAGCTACATGGCTATTTATATGGTTTTCCATTTACACAGCGTGATTGATGCCGACTTTCTCATCATAAAGGGCAAACACAGGCCGTAACATGTTTATTTTAGTCGGATATAAAGTGGTGGAGAAGGGGGTCAAATTGGACATCGACCATATTACTATGCTACATGGTGCTGGCGGATCGGTTATGCATGAGTTGATTAGGAATTATATCGCAAAATATTTTGGCGATCTCTTAGAGGCGGAGGTGCCGTTAAAAGCTTTTGATGACGCTGCTGTAATAGGGGACATAGTTCTTAAAAGCGATTCCCACGCGGTTAAGCCGATTTTCTTTCCTGGGGGAGATATCGGGCGATTGTCGATTTCTGGAACAGTGAACGACATATCTGTTTTAGGAGCAGAGCCTCATGCTTTAGCTTGCGGTTTAATATTGGAAGAAGGATTGCCAATAAGTGATCTTGAGAGGATCTTAGCAAGCATGCGTAACACATGCATCGAGGCTGGCGTCGGGATAATTACCGGAGATACAAAAGTTGTAGAGAGGGGGAAGCTTGGAGGGTGTTTAATTAACGTTTCAGGTATAGGTAGAAGAACAGCTGCCCTGGAGAACAATATACGAATTGTTAAAAAGTTCAGACCTAGCTTTGAGTCTAAGTGGATTTTAGATTCAAACTTAAGGTATGGAGATAAGATAATCATATCTGGCACAATAGGCGATCACGGTTTGGCTGTTTTGTCAGCTCAAGAGGGATTAAACTTCTTAGGTGAAATAAGGTCAGATGTCAGACCATTAAATAAGCTAATTCAGAGACTACTTGGAGAAGTTGGAGGCATAGTAGCTATGAAGGATCCTACTAGGGGAGGGCTTGCTGACGCTCTAAATGAGATGAGTGAAAAATCAGGAGTTGGAATCCTCATTCAAGAGGATAAAATTCCAATTAATGAAAATGTTCGAGCAGCTTGTGAGATGCTAGGGTTAGATCCACTTGAAATAGGAAATGAAGGAAAAATCGTCATAGGGGTGGTTAAAGAGAAGGCTGAGGAAGTTTTACAGTTCTTACGAGGAACTGAGGAGGGAAAGAATGCTGAGATAATAGGAGAGGTAACTAGAGATTTTAGCGGAGTAGCTATGCAAACTATAATTGGCGGTAAGCGAGTAATTGCCAGACCATTAGGGGATCCCATCCCAAGGATATGTTAAAAGCATGCTAAATTTCATAATTTTTGATTTGATGTTTAGCCCATATGCGGCATGTTCCTTCCATGCTCACCATACAGGCTCCTATAGGCCTTTGTGGCGTACACGCTCTCATATATAATGGACATTCAGGCGGCTTAATCTTACCGATCATAATTAGGTGACATTGACATCCTGGATGGATGTCCTCACCCTCTTCTACTTTAACCCCAAATTTTTCCCTGGCATCAAACTTTGAGTATTTTTCTGAAAGCCTTAGGGCTGAAAGGGGTAACTTACCCAGTCCACGCCAATTGCCATCTACGACATTGTAGGCCTTATTCATAAACTCCTGGGCTTTAATATTACCATCCCAGCTTACAACCCGCATATACTCGTTTTCCAGTCGAGCCTCCCCGCGTTTAATCTGTCTAAGTATCATATATATTGCGAAAAGGATATCAAGTGGTTCAAAGCCTGCGACGACTGTTGGCATACGGTAAGCCCTAGGAAAAATTTCATATGGTTTCAAACCAATAATGGTGCTTACATGGCCTGGAGCTATAAAGCCATCTATATGGAGGTCACCTATTCCTACGAGTAGCTCCATAGCAGGCGGGATCAATCTATGCGACACTAGGAAACTGAGATTTTTAGGGGGACCCCTCAAAACTTCAATAGCTGTAGATGGTGCTGTCGTTTCAAAGCCTATTGCAAAAAACACAAATTCTCTATTTGGCTCTTGCCTAGCCATTTTAACGACGTCAGAAACACTATAAACAACCCTAATGTCTGCACCTTCAGCCTTGGCGTCTAAAAGGGAGCCATGAGAGCCTGGAACTCTCAACATATCCCCGTAACAGGCTATTACAGCACCATTCTCTGCCAACTTAATGGACTCATCAATTTCAGAAGCTGGTGTGACACAAACTGGACATCCAGGTCCAGCGATAACGTCCACATTCTTAGGCAGCAGACTTCTGATGCCATAATGAGTGATAGCCCACTCATGGGTTCCACAAACATGGCAAATTTTAACATAACCCAATTCCCTTGACGTATCGTTGATTTTATCTATAACTTTTTTTGCCAATGTGGAGTCTCTAAATTTCAGCTTCATTATTGACATTTTTAATCATCAGCGCATTTTCGGCTGTTGCTTCTCAAATTCTAGAAGCTCATTCCAGAGTTTAATGGTCTCTTCAGCTTCATCGGGGCTTAAAACTTGAATAGCATACCCGGCGTGAACCAAGACGTATTCTCCAACTTTAACATTAACTAGTGTCACATCGACCTCTCTCATAATGCCTTCTCCAAAGTCAACTTTGGCTTTGTTACCGTTTATATCCACAACTCTCGCTGGTATGGCTAAACACATTACCTATCAAGGTAAGCCAATACGTGCGATAATAAATTATTTATGGTTTAAGGGTTAAAGAAGCCACCATACACTGCTTGACCAAATGATAAACCTCCATCTCCAGGGGGTATGAATTCATGAACTATGAATCTTAATCCAGCGGACTCTATTGTCTCACGTATAATCTTTGTAAAAATTTGATTACAGGCTACGCCACCGGAGAATCCTACAACCCCTACGTTATGCTCTAATGCTTTCTCTATAGCTAGTGTAGCTAGGCCCTTTGCCAGATAATAGTGAGCAGAATAGGCTA
>JAGTRA010000018.1:12344-14218 GCA_018396935.1 Candidatus Bathyarchaeota archaeon | reverse complement strand
CTATATCTGCCGAAGGTGTCGCACAGCATACTCTCCAGAGGATTACCTAAAAAGCCACTTTTGTCCAAATTGTGGAACTCTTCTAATTCGTGGATACGGGTACAAGATCCCTAATGAAGAACATCAAATCGAAGGACTTATTAAGGAATTTTTCCCCTATCCAAACTTCCGCCCCTCGCAGATTGAAGCCATAAAATTCGCTTACCACATCTTCTCCAATGCAAAAATAGGCCTTCTATCATCTCCCTGCGGAACAGGAAAATCTATTTCCGCATTAACGGCATATTTCGCTGCCAAAAAGCAGAATCCAAACATTGGAAGACTCCTCATATTAACTAGGACAAAAAATCAGCTTGACATATACTCAAGAGAGCTTAAGAACATAAAGGAAAAATGCGGCGCAGATTTTACAGTCTCTATTTTTAAGAGTAAAAGGGAAATGTGTCCAAAAGTTACTGAAGACGCTAAACTTAAGGAGGTAAGCTATAGGGATTTCCTCCAATACTGTAAGGGGTTAAAGGAGGGGGTCTTCGGCGCTTCATGCGAGTACTTTGAAAGAACATATAATGGAAGGGATTTAAGCTGGACCGCTAAGAAAGTTATTACCCAGATTAGAAGACTAGGACCATTACTTCCAGATGAAACCTATAATATATGCTATGATGAAGGGTTATGCCCATATGAAGTTACAAAAGCTCTCACAAGACATGCTGACATAATCATAGGAAACTATAATTACGTGCTTGTCGACGCCATAAGAGGCTCAATTTTAGGTAAAGCAGGCATACGCTTAAGAGAAGTTAACTGCGTTTTCGATGAAGCCCACAGCCTTCCATATTATGCTGCAGACCTGCTATCGAATGAATTATCGACAAGGTCTGTGAGAAGAGCTTACAAAGAAGCTGAAAAATTTAATGTTGAAAACATAGATTTTCTACAAGCACTTTACGAGGTAATGATCAATCTTGGGAAGAAAACTTATAGGATGTACGGTCTTGATACGGAACACGTCATCGAAACTACGGAGCTTCTTGAGGCAATAGCACACAAACTCAACATTAGCCAAAAGGATGTGGTAAAGATTGCTGAGGAGTTAGCGTATGCAGGTGAAGTCATTCGGCAGAAAAGAGTTGAAGATGGGCGTCCGCCAGTATCCTATGTAGCCAGATGCGCTGACTTTATTATAATGTGGGTTGAAACAACAGGCTCAGCTTATGCAAAATATGTTAAAGTTGAAGAGGACATGCACAAAAGGAAACAGGTTAAGCTGGGCGTAAAATGCCTAGACCCTGCATTAACCGCAGGAGTTATTAATGAATTACGCTCCGCGATATTAATGTCCGGGACTCTATGGAATAGGCAATACTACATCGATATACTGGGTCTAGATAAAAATCGCTGCTTAGAGTTGGAGCTTCCAAATCCATTCCCGCCTGAAAATCGCTTGCTGCTCGTAGATAAAGCAGTCACAACTAAATATGAGAAACGTAGCGAAATCCAATGGAAAAGAATTGCAGACCACCTTCAAAAAATATTAAGGAACATTAAGGGTAAGGTTGCAATATTCTTCCCATCATATGATATCATGCGTAAAATTTCTGAAATGATCGGCGACGATCCTTCTAAAATTATTGAGACCAATAGAACAAAAATTTCAGATGTCATAAAATTCCTAATCGAAAACGAGAGGTGTGCAATTTTAGGCGTGGCCAGAGGTAAGATAAGCGAAGGAGTAGACATGACCATGGATGGGCGAAGCCTATTATCAGCGGTTATAATAGTTGGACTTCCATTTCCAAAGAAGACAGAGCTCCATGAAGCCTTTTACAGGTACCTAAGGGAAAAATTCGGAAGTAAAGCACTAGACTATGCCA
>JAGTRA010000018.1:7642-12287 GCA_018396935.1 Candidatus Bathyarchaeota archaeon | reverse complement strand
TTTAGCCCAGTCTGCTGGAAGACTCATCCGTAGCCCCGACGATAGGGGGATCATCATAATTATGGATAGCAGAGCTGCTGGTGGATTTAAACGCAGACTTCCTGAAGATTGGAGAGTAAACATGAAAGCCCACTATAAAATTGAAAAGATTCTACAGCAAATAGAGGAATTCATGCAGAGACATGCTGCATAAACCTTTATTTACATTCACAGACTAGAGTAGCAAGTGTTAAAAGAGGGATCATTTTGGATGAAGAAATTAAAATTATTGAGGTAAGAAAAGCCCCTAAAGAGGCTTATATGATATTTGGATTTCCAGACGTTGGACTTGTAGGCGTTATAGCAGCTTCCCATTTAATCACAGAACTTGGATTAACTGAGATAGCTTATATAGAGTCGAAGCTACTGCCGCCAGTAACTGTTTTACATGAAGGCTTACCCCATTCACCGATTAGAGTTTATGGAAACCATCAAATAATGTTAGCAGTCTCAGAAATTCCACTTCAAGAAGAGTTGGTGCATCCAGTTACTAGAAAACTAATTGATTGGGGAAGAGAGAAGGAAGTAAAGCTTATGATATCCTTAAGTGGGATACCAGTCCCTGGAAGGCAGGATCTTGAAGAGCTTAAAGTTTTTGCAGCAGCTTCAACGGGTGAAACATTAAAGATGATTCAAGAAAAGGGTGTTGAAATCTTAATGGAGGGATATATGGTGGGGCCGCAGGCAGTTATGCTACAGTACTGCGCCACCTTAAAACTTCCAGCAGTAACGCTACTTTCCCAATGCTTCTTTAACTACCCAGACCCGGAGGCTGCGGCTAAAGTTTTAGATTTGCTAGCGAATATAATAGGAGTGAAGGTTGACGTATCTAAACTCATTGAGAAGGGTGAAGAAATAAGAATAAAGGCTAGGGACATAATGAGGCGCACACAACAAGAACTTGCAAAAATGGGAAAAAGCCAAGAGTTTGATATCCCACTCTACATAAGGTGAGAAGTATGTCCATTAGGAAAAGGCGGTCGATTTTCGACGTAATCGAAGAGTACTTTGAAAGTGTTGAGCAGTGGATGGATAGAATAAGGGAAAGCCTAATTGAAGGCCCCAGCTGGGACTGTAAATCATGCACGATAAAACCTCTAAGCGACATAACCGTTGCAAGTGACAAAGTAATAGTAACCGTAGATTTGCCCTATGCTGAAGAAAGCACCATAAAAGTCTTACCCATAGACAAGGATATGATAGAAGTTACAGCCAAAATGAGGAGGAAAATAAGCTTTGATGATTTCGGCATAACACATCATAAAGGGGAGTTCCATACATTTAAGTGCCAAGTGTACATCCCTGTTCCAGTCTATATAGATAAAATGGAAGTCAAATTTAAGAAGGGTATTTTAGTGATTGAGTTGCCCAGAAAGCGTGAATACGAAATCCCCATTAAATGAAGCCTCAGCTCTCCTCAGAGATCTTCACTACTCCGACGGCTCTTCTTGCATCATCGGCTTCAATAACTAGAAACAAATTGTTGAAAATAAATGTAACTGATCACTTAGTACGCACTATCTTTACTCGTCCAAGGATTCTCCAATACTCTATTTCAACACCGGGTGCAAGTTTAGCCTTTAACTCCTCATCCTCAGGAAATGGCGCATCAAGATACTCATATGTTTCTAAATCCATTATTTGAACAGATGATGATGTAATGGCGAAAACCTGCCCACTTCGCTTCTCTATTATTGGAACCTCAGCGGTGGCATCTACAGGTTTAACGATACTCCTCTTCACACCATCAAATACACCTATAGCCACAATTCTAGCCTTTGCAGATCCATGCTTTCCAGGTTTTGATTTCGTTATCTCCACGATTCTACATGGCTCGTTATCTATTATTACGTAGCCACCTTCCTTAAGGCTGCCTACATCGACAGGCTTACTCATCAAATCACCCAACTTTTCAATAATCACCACAGCAATTTTAAACAACACCCATATATAATTTGAGGTAAAAGTTCTGAGAAACATGAAGGGATAAATGTGTTTAAAACAGTCGGTTTGGTGGCACGCTACGATAAGAAAAGAGCTATAAAATTAACTGAGGAGTTAACCGCCTATCTTAAGGAAAAAGGCTTAGAAATTTTTATTGAGGAAACATTACAGGGTAAAGTGAAAAGTGATGGACAATTTTTACCCTTAAAGAAAATGGAAACAGACTTCATAATTACAATAGGTGGCGATGGGACAATATTGAGAACATGTATAGCCATCCCCAAGCCAGACATACCCATTTTAGCAATTAACATGGGAGTAAGAGGGTTTCTAACAGAAATATCGCCGGAAGAAGCGTTTAAAGCAGTTGATAGATGTTTAAAAGGAGACTTCAAAATAGAGAGATGTAAAAAGTTGGCGGTGTCAGCTGATAAACTAGAGGCTCCTGACGCATTAAATGAAGTTTTGATAGCTGTGGACGAGCCTGTAAAAATATTATACGCAAGAATATATAAGGATGAAAGGGAAGTGCTTACAAGCCAAGCTGATGGAATAATATTGGCAACCCAAACAGGATCCACAGGCTATTCACTTTCAGCAGGAGGCCCTGTCCTTGATCCACAAGTTGATTCTCACACCAATATGTTCGCTTAGCGTTTTACGCTCGATTGTTTTTCCCTCAGAGTCAAAAATAACCGTAGAGGTGCTACGTCCTAAGAAAGTTTTATTAGTTGTAGATGGAGCTTATAGGAAACTCCTAGATTCTAAATGCAAAATTGTAGTGACGCAATCAAAGAATGAGGCAAAATTCATAAGGTTTGGAGAAAACTTCTACCATAGATTACGGAGTAGACTACTCTTTCATGGCCTTAAAGATGGAGAAAACTGTGGGTAGTAGAAAACTCGTATTAGTTCTAGATGCATCCGCCTTTATATATGGTTTTAACCCGTTATCAGTAGAGGAGGCAAGCTACACTGTTCCAGCCGTAGAAGCTGAAATAATTGGGAATGAAGTAGCCTACACGAGGTTTAGTATAGCACTAAATTCTGGGAGGCTAAAAATCCTTTCACCAAACGATAACGCTATTAAGGAGGTTAAAGAAAGCGCGAAAAGAACAGGTGATGCACATATACTATCTGAAACAGACCTACAACTCTTAGCATTGGCACTTCAGTTAAGGGAGGAAAATACCCCAATTATAGTCACAGATGATTACTCAATACAGAATGTCGCCAGATACTTGGGAATTAAAGCCGTTCCGTTAGCAACATTTGGAATTAAATCAATAATAAAGTGGGTGAGGTATTGCCCAGCTTGCCGAAGGAAATATCAGGAAAGTTATATGGGGGATACATGTGAAGTCTGCGGTGCAAAACTTAAAAGAAAATGTTTGAAGAAAATTTCAATCATAAACCATAATAGTGGAGAGGGTTGAAAAATGCCTTTTATAACAAAAAACACGTTGTACTTTAAGAAGCCTGGTCCCCAAAATACTGACGCGTTGCTAAATTTTGTAAAGGAGTATGCGGAGAAGGAGAATATAAGAGACATAGTTGTTGCCTCTACAACGGGCGAAACTGGTGTAAAAGCTGCTAAGATTTTTAGCGGCTACAATGTCGTTGTTGTAACACACCATGTCGGATTCAGAAAGCCTGGAGAGTGGGAATTAAATGAGAATTACCGAAAGGAGATTCTAGAAAGTGGAGCAAAAATATTTACTGGAACACATGCCCTCAGTAGTGCTGAAAGAGCCATACGCAAAGACTTCGGAACAATTCAAACGCTTGAAATCATTGCAAATACACTTCGGCTCATGGGGGAGGGAACTAAAGTCTGCGTGGAGATAACATTGATGGCAGCAGATGCTGGGCTGATACCAGTTGATAGGGATATAATAGCGATCGGAGGGACAGGAAAAGGAGCGGATACGGCCTTAAGAATACTTCCAGCCAATAGTGCTAGATTCTTTAACCTAAGAATCAAGGAAGTGATAGCAAAGCCCATGGAATTTTGAGCACACTATCTCTCTGAGGCAACCTCCCTAATAACATCACAAATTATTTCCATCGCCCCGTCTATAACCTCACGAGTTATTGTTAATGGGGGCGTTAAAACGATTGTTGAAGGATCTGTAAGTGTTGTGATAACCCCTTGCCTCCATGCCCGAAGTACAATTTCACGCGCCTGCTCATTTGACGCCCGTGAAGTCTCAAGGTTTTCCACAATCTCTAAACCTATCATTAAGCCTTTACCTCTAACATCCCCAATGATTTCACATTCATCTTTTAACTCTCTGAGCCTCTTGAGGATATAAGTTCCTTGTTTCACCGCATTTTCCAGAAGACGCTCCTCTTTAATGGCATCAATAACTGCTATAGCGGCTGCGCATGATAAGGGATTACCTCCAGAACTGCCAGCATGTGAACCCTCCATCCAATCCATTAACTTAGATTTTGCAATAGTTGCAGCTAATGGCAGGCCTGATGCTAATACATTTCCACAACATAGAATATCTGGTTCAATGTTCCAATGTTCAATAGCAAACCATTTACCAGTTCTCCCGATGCCGGTTCGCGATTCATCGTCAACCAGTAGAAAGTCGTATTTATCTGCAAGCTTCCTTAATCTACTAAAATACTCCTGAGGGGCAACGACGCAACC
>JAGTRA010000018.1:6022-7632 GCA_018396935.1 Candidatus Bathyarchaeota archaeon | reverse complement strand
CTGTATCGGTTCAATTATAATAGCGGCTACATCCTCCGGAGGAGCAAGTTTTCTTAGAATCATATCCTCTATAAAGTCTACACATGAGTAGTGACAATCAGGATAGTTTTGTTTCAGAAAGCATCTATAACAGTAGGGATATGGAACATGTATAACCCCAGGTAGCAATTGGAAGAAGTGACTTCTCTCTCTAATATCACTAGCGCTAACAGATAGAGCACCGAAAGTTTGACCATGGGAAGCGCCTATAAAACTTAGAAAAAGTTGCTTACGGGTATGCCATCGAGAAAGTTTAAGAGCAGTTTCTATAGCTTCCGATTGACTGTTATCAAAGAAAACTTTCTTTTCAAAACTTCCTGGAGCTATTTCAATAAGTTTTTCAGCAAGAACAAGAGCATCTTCACGGTAGAAAGCATCAAAGGGGTAATGAATTAAGGAGCTACATTGATTCTTTATTGCCTCAACTACTTTTGGATGCTGATGACCTAAATTTAGACATGCTAAGCCAGCGCTAAGATCTATATATTCATTTCCATCTACGTCCCTTAAAATGCAACCTTCACCGGACTTAACGGCCAAAGGCAAAAGCCGCATATATGATGGAGAAATCAACTGTTCATCTCTTGATAGTAGCTTCCTGGCATATGGTCCAGGAGGCATAACGGTAATTCGAGGTAACTTGGCCATTTATTACTTCAAGCCCCTAAATACACTCACTTCAAGAATAGAGAAAAACATAGATAACGTTTACCAAAATGAAAAGGCATTTACAGCTTAGCGAAAGGACTATGACCTGACTAAAGTGATCTCTATTGTAGATACGCTTGTCCTCTGGCCTTCAGCACGTTCAACTTCCTCTGTACCTATAGAGATATTCTGTACATTTACGTCCCTTAGGAAGACACGTCTCAGCAACTCCACGGTGTCTACGGCTCTGCTAATCGCTCTACCCCTAGCTTTAACAACAACCTTCTTAGCACCTGAATTGAAAAACGTCAGACAAGCCAATACATAATTCATTACTGGTTTTTTGCCGATTAAGACAACATTATTTACCGATTGCCCGCCCTTTGACACATCTAACCACCCACTTCAGCCCATATTCTACAAACAGTAAACGCTGATATCACGATGATGATTAATGAAAATCCTTTTCTTATATTTTTCGTGAAAAAGTTGAATCACATAATTAATATCAGAGTCACCAATAAGAATGCTGTAAAGCTAAAGATGGGGATCAACACTTTCTTAGCTGTTTGAAAAGCTTCATCAGTTAGTAGACATAACTTCTCAAGGGCGTTACGCCCTATTACACGAAGCTTAGAGATTGAAGCCTTTCTAAACCCAATTTTTACCGGCTGCAGATCGGTCATTGCTACAGCCGCTGCACTTTGAATGTATTCTATAAGCTTTTCATGGTCTATGACCTCGCCGATCGGGTGGTATCCTCGCCTGCTTAAGGTTAAAGCATTTACGCAATGAGTGTCCGTTGTAAATATTTCGCCATCTTTGATACCCATTGAATTAAGCGCCTTTAATATTTTCTCCCGCAAACCAGGCACCATATTGTTTCCATCTATAATCACGTAGGCTGCTTTTTCGTTATTGAT
>JAGTRA010000018.1:0-6012 GCA_018396935.1 Candidatus Bathyarchaeota archaeon | reverse complement strand
GCCCCTAGGGCTTGAGGATACTTTTTGCAAAGAATCAATAGCAACCCTCTTTAGAGATGCTAGAGCTTCTCCTGTTTCAACCAGCCCATTTATGCTATTGTGAGCATTTACAGTTAAGCATGATTTAAAACCAATTTTTTTAGCCTCCAAACAGATAAATGAAGACAAGTCTTTAGGGAAATCCTCTGTTGTTTTAGGGGCTAATGAAAGGGACATAAAAACTACATCGCCAAAAGCTTGACAACATACTGTAGATAAGCCATCAGAAACCTTTATTAAAGGCGTAGCGGAGTCCCAAGAGCCTTTAAAATCAGCGATCCTGACAGTATAATCCACCAGCTTTCTGCTCTCGGCTTGTGATACTAAATCAAGCTCATGGCCTAATAGGCTGAGGGGTACGCATGCAACACATTTAAACTTCTCTTCTAAAGCTTTTTTAAGAACTGAAGGAAGCATACTACTGCCAATATTTTTAAAGGGTCCGGGATGAACTGAGGGGACGGCTATTATGGCCTTTGGGGAGCTATCGTCAAGCCTATCAAACTTAAGAATAGAGATCTCTATATCTTCTTCTTCGCCAAGTTTTTCTAATATTTTTTCGAAGGGTTCATTTAAATCTGCAACCCAGTTATATAGAAAAGCTCTGAATATTCTGATGGAAGGAATTCCCACCAAGTTCTGGCCAACCTTATTTAGAAAATGAGTAAAAAGTGAACTGGAGAGATAGCATACTATAACATCTATGGCTAGAAACAAAAACAATCTTTCAGCGTTAATGAACCCCAACCATAGGAAGATAAAAGGGACCAAACATGATGTAGAGGGCAAAAGAGCTGTGATTAAGGAGTAAAAAAGGCTTAATGAAGCCGTAGAATTCATAGCGATGAAACGTAAAATTAAAGCCGCCGAGAACCCCAGTAAACAAAGTTTAACAGCCCAAACATGTCCTATGAACAATGACGCCAAAAAACCCATTATTATAAATGGAAGCCAGAATATCCATGAAAAAAGGGATAATGCAGAAGTCCTTCTATGGTTGTAAATTGGGTCTCTTTTCAACATAACATTAGATATAAAAAGATCAGAGATG
This sequence comes from Candidatus Bathyarchaeota archaeon, assembly GCA_018396935.1. Classification (GTDB taxonomy): domain Archaea; phylum Thermoproteota; class Bathyarchaeia; order Bathyarchaeales; family Bathycorpusculaceae; genus DSZD01. The sequence continues at coordinate 4,922 of JAGTRA010000018.1, read as the reverse complement.
AACGTGATAAAGGCTAATGATGTCCCTAAAAATACCCCTGATAATAAGCCCTCAAGTGATAATGAGAAACTTAACAGGTGTAATATTCCAGCAGACATGCAACACGTAACTATAAAAGCCAAGATAATATGGTATGATGGAAGCATAAATAGAGATGAATAATGTTTAACCGCCCTATTTAGATTCTGGTTAAGGGCATCATCGACCATGTTCACCACTCTGGCGATTTCTATGGGAAGTCATTAAAGCATATTAAATTGTCGTATCAAATTTTACACAATTTTTTTAAAGACTAAACGTATATGGGAAATCCATTTTGAGCAATTTTTGTGTTAAGCAGTGAGTAAATGTTTTATCTTAAAACATGGTAATTAAATAATAAGGGTATCTAAAACAGTTTGTATCATCATGTCAGAGCAGAACATACCACCATCAGTATTTCATATGCTTGAAAAGAATATAGGAAAAAATGTTAGAGTAGTTCTTGATCCATCATATGGATTTGAAGGAGTTTTAGTAGCGGTTACTAGAGAGCCTCCGGGCATATGGCTTTCAGATGCAGAAGCAGTAGTATTACGATCAACAATCGCCAACCCAATTCCTCAAGTTGCAAGCAGAGAGGAGATGAGCGAAATATTTGTTAACCTAAATTCTGTCCAAAGAATAGAGGTTCTTCATCCACGTACAAATCCACGTAAATAAGAAAAGATTCAGTTAATTTAGAAGAATACCCTCGCGATAATACAAACAACTATAAGGGCTATAGCTGCAACCACTAAGAATTCAGGCCTAACTTTTATGCCCTCAGTTTCCTCTTCAAAAAACCTGAGCAATCCTGCACTTGTCGCAGGCATTGGCGCCTCGTTTTTCTTGCGCCTACTCATTTGAAGATCCTCCGAATTAACTCGTTAAGTTACCTTATATTTAAGGTTATGCTCACTCGAATATTGAGTAGATATGAAGAGAGACTTTATGCCCATAAGGGTATGGACAATTGGTCACAGTAATCGATCTGTGAATGATTTCTTAGAGACGCTAAAAGAACACAAAATTCAAGTTTTAGTGGATGTTCGACGTTTCCCAACATCCAAAATTGAACATTTCAAGAAGGAAAACATAGAAAGGTGGCTTTTGGAGAATGGAATAAGTTACATCTGGCTTGGGGAAGAGTTAGGAGGTTATAGAAAGGGTGGCTACAAGGCATATATGGAGACACACTCTTTCAAAGAAGGAATTGAAAAGCTAATAATCATAGCCTCAGAAAAAAGGACATGTATTATGTGCATGGAAGCTAACCCAAAGTATTGCCACCGAAGATTCATATCATCTTATCTAGAAAAGAAGGGGATTGAAGTTATACATATCGTATCAAAGGGTCAGAAAAGTTTAACATAAGCTTTAAGCCTTAGGAGACGAGTGAAAGTAACACCCCGGTGCGTGGTTATGCATATAAGAGAATTTCAAGAAATGATGAGGCAGCTTTATTATCACAAAGATTCTAAACGGGGATTTGAGAAGACCTTTGAATGGCTTGTTGAAGAAGTTGCAGAACTCGGTGAAGCTTTAACAGGTGACCGCAAAACCTTGGAAAATGAATTTGCCGATGTTATTGCATGGCTAGCTTCCCTAGCTAACGTAATGGATGTGGATTTAGAAAAAGCTGCCATTACAAAGTACGCCAATAAATGTCCAAAGTGTGAAAAAACACCCTGCCAGTGCCCTGTTTGATCATTGCAACCTTCTTTGACCAAAACCTGTTAAATACCATATTGAAGGGCGTCTTCCCCTACGCCCCACTATCCCCTGATTCTCTAAGAGTTTAAGATGATGAATTACAACATTATATGATAATCCATAGTGTTTAGCAATTGTTTCAGCATCAGCTGCATTGACGCTCTCTAAGAAAGTCAGTATTTTTGACCTAACTCTTAAACCGAGTTTCACATTACGGAAGTCTGATAAATATGCATTTGGATGATATGTTTCCTTAGACATTGACTATCTTCAATTCTAAATAAATTATTGTATAGACGGAAAAATTTAACTCTCTAAGCGAAATCGGTGAGGGTTACTTGTCTTGATTTTTTACCCTCAAAAAGCGAGACCAGCTCATCTTTAACGAGTGAAATTCTTTGGGCATAATATTTTGGGAGATTGTATGCTTTGATGATCTGCTCTGCTGCATTTAAATACTTCTCGATGTTGCCTTTATGAACAGTAAGAGATAATTGCCCACCACAGAATGGACAATTACCTTTTAAAGGTGGTCGGCGGAAGCGTTTATTGCAGGATTTACATCTAAACCCTTGCGTTGCAAAAGCCCGTAAGTTGCCAGTGATATCCCTCAAAAAATGCGTTGTCAAAACTTTTAATGCAACCTTCCTAGCTTCAACTGCCTGAATTTTTTCTGCAAGAGTGAGTTGCCCCCGAAGCTTATCGATCATTGTCCTAAATTTCTTATAGGCAGTTTCAGGATTTGCAGCATTTATATCAGAGACAGGTGTAGTGAAACAATAACCCTCAAATTGAGCTTCGGTTCCAAGCCTATGCTCAACTAGGTCGATTATTTGGCTCATCCGTTTTGCTTCCTCCATCTCTGCAGCTTTCTCGTAAAATTCTAGTGGATAACCTTTGCCAACATCAAGATCATGAGCTTGGCGTTGCACTTCCTTAGGATTAACTATTGGAATAAGTAGCAAAGGAGCATCCATTATGCCACCAATTTGTGCTGGCAAGTATTCCCTTGAAAAGTTAAGGAACATGTCAAGGGCTAACATGAGAGCGTCTTCGTCTCCGTCACAGTCTCTACGTTTAGCAGAGTGCCATATGGGATGAGCATAGCAAAGGTTTAGGTTGGTGAAACCTATAATGCGTCCAAGAACGCCTACCGAAGTATGAGGGGCTAAACCTACAATTAAATGACCAACAAGATCATGAATACTTTTAACGTTATAATATGGCTGGAGGTTATATACCTTAACTAAAAGTTCGTCTACAAAGTTGGAAACCCTAACAAAGTACTCGGCGCATTTAATTGGAATAACTACATCTTGTATTTTGAGTTCACAGATTTGCTCTGAGTCCTCTAAAGGCTTGCCATAAATGTCATGAGTGTAACCTAGGCTTTTTAGTTTTTCAATCGAAACCCCAATTTCACGTGGCTTAAAATGCGTCAACGGCGCATTTGTAGCGTCGAAACGTATAGTTCCATCTTTGTAAACTGAAAGGTCATATTTTACGCGTAGAATTCCTTTCTCAAGGATTTCTGGAACTTTTGATTCGTTAGTTAAACCTTTAACACCTTTTAAAATTTTCGGGATTGAGACGCCAAGGCGATTACATGCCCGTTCCAATAATTCCCTAATATTCACCGCTCGCCTTTCATAAGGGATACCGGGTCGTTTACATAGTGGGCAAACATTGTTTGTAAACGTTTTACCGCATCGAGGACAATTTTTCTCGATGACAGTGTCGCTGTTACAGGAGGGGCATTTAATGCTTATTGTAACACAACCGCAAGAGGGGCACTTACGCCTTATAATATCTACGTAAACTGTTCCCTTTTTTGACGCTTCAACTATATCCCTCTTAAATCCTCCCGCTAAGCCTGTGGGAAAGAGAACATGAACTAGAGGCGCCATCTCTCTTCTCTTCGCTTTTTCTGGGCGTCCCATTCTTGCGCCTACAAATGTTGGGGCTTTATCCTTAACCAGCACACCAGTTATAATGCGAATAGCATCCAGCACATTTGTCGCTGAAAGATCAGCCTCTTTACATTCATAACCTAGGCAAAAAGCAAAGGCGGAAGCGTTATCCCCATCTATGACGATCTTGTTACGGTCTAATCTATGTGGAACGCATATTTTCTCTAGACTCCTTTTAACATTATCATCTAGATTGCCAATTATCTTGATCACGTTTTTATCGGCAATTATTAGTTCGGAGTTGAAAAGCCATTTTCTAAGATCCTTAAATTCCTCAACACCTTCAAGATTTGTCCAAAAAAATGTAAATGCAGGATGAAGAGGTATGCCTAAATTCTTTGCCAGAGATAATGCCTCAGCCCAATTAGGCTTATTAATGTAGGGATCACTCAAAAGCTCTCTTAACCTATCTTCTGGTATTCCTGTAATTTCAGCTACCCTCTTAAGGTTACCACCAAAAGAGACGGATATCTTTCTACCTAAATCCTGAACCCACCATTCCTCCACATAACCTGATGGGCTTAAGCTTCTACCCTGATAAAGAAAATCTCCAAAGCTAACTAGAATGTCTCCTAAAAAGAGAATTTGCTCTATGTCGTCTTTAATCAAATTAAAGTTGTCTATTGAAACTTTTACAACAGATCCATTTTTTAATTTTACAATAGGGGGCTCAATATAATCGACTGGAAGCGCTACCCCACCTTTTCCAGGAAGTTCTAATCTAAGCTGGGTTCCTGCCGCAATAAATCCCTGAAGTACAAGCATCGTTGCTGGATGTATTCCTACAGCGGTTAAGCCTGTATTTCTAGATCTACCATACCTAAGACGAAAACCGCCCTTTTTAGATGGAAAAGAAAAAATTGGTCGACCCGCAACGACATCCTCCATGAAACTAGCTGACTTCTTTTCAGACATCTTTCGGATATCCTTAAGCCATTCCCACCCTTTAATTCCAAGCTTCTCCACAATTGCAAGAACTTTAGAGGCCCTACCGACTATACCATCATTAACAACACGTAATGCCCCTCCTCTAACTCTATTAGTTTCTATGCGAGGCAAGTTACGATAAGAAGATACTTCCACAGGATCAGTTTCGGTACCTGTAACTTCTACAGGCAACCATTGAAGGGCTTTCCTTAATTCCTCGTCAGATACATGGTATTGAAAACGGCTGACTGAACGTTCATAAAGTCTAATTTCCTCTATAAACCTAGATAT
>JAGTRA010000017.1:2645-14535 GCA_018396935.1 Candidatus Bathyarchaeota archaeon | reverse complement strand
CTTTTATAGAAAGCAATTGGCTGACACCATACAAAACTAGAACTTTAGTCGTGACAGGGAGTGAAGCCATAATAAAACTTGATTATATAACTCAGGAGTTAATAATCGAGAATGCAAAGGAGACTGTCCAGCCTAGAATTCCATGGCAAGAACCGCTAAAACTTGAGCTTCAACACTTCATAAGTTGTATTGAAGGGAAAGAGAAACCTTTAGTTACAGGCGAGGATGGCTTAAAAGCTCTTCTTATTGCCGAAGCTGCTCTCAAATCCTCTAAAACCGGCAGGCTCATAAGATTAAATTGAGTTATTGAGTTCTCACTTTCTACCTAGGTTGAATGGTTTCCCCTCATATAGAATCTTCTCTGGAATCTTATCCTTCCACTTATTTAGGAAGGGTAGATCTTCGTTCTCTTTACGTAATTCATCTGGCAGCATTTCCGGGATCTCATCTCTGATAGGATACCACCTTAAACATTTAGGACAAACTATGAGCCCCTCAATAATTTCCTCTTTTTCGTCAAAAACATAAAGTTCAAGAGGATGATGTTTATCAATCGGGCATGCAAGTATTTCCATCAACTTTCTCTTCATATCAATTACCAAACTGATTCTACTATACGCCTTTATTAAACTTGTTACGTCTTTTGGATGAATATATCTAGAACGATTTGATACCAGTTAGGTCCCGTCGTTCTAACTATCCGGCCGAAGCATATATTGTATTCAAATCCTAGTCCCCTAAGCCTGCCCTCAACTTTTGTTGAAGCCTTTTTCAAGGGATCCTCTCCTTTCCTTGCATGCTCAAAATCATAGTAGTGTATGTAGCCTCCTCTATCCCTTAAGGCTAAAGTAGCATAAGGCAAATATTGAAGTGCTTTTTCGGGAAGAGGCATCAGCACTCTATCTGCTCTTTTACTTAATACGTTAACGATAACTTCCTTAGCGTCTCCCTCTATAGGTATGACTCTGCCATCAACCTTATTCATGACCACATTTTTCCTCATGAATTCTACAGCAATGGGGTTTATGTCTATGGAGTAAATTTCTTTAGCCTCAGAATGTTTTGCAATAACTATTGAGAAACATCCCACTCCTGCAAACATGTTAACTATGACTTCACCAGTTTTCACCAACTTTGCGATACGTAACCTCTCGTAAGATAGTCTTGGGGAAAAGTAACACTCAGCTAAATCTACCGAAAATAAGCATCCATGCTCCTTATGAATAGTTACCGTCTTCGCTTCGCCAGCAACATATTCTAATTTCCTGAGGCGATACTCCCCCTCTACAGGACCGGTCTGTGCCAGAACAGTTTTCACGTTCTTATGAATTTTCATGATAACCTCTGCTACTTGTTCCTTATATGCTTCAACCGTTTTCGTCAGCTTTATTATAGCTATGTCCCCTATAATATCGTAGGAATTATACACATCATTGATTATATGGTCTGGAATAGTCCCCTTCAAATTATCCTTTAACTTTTTTCTCATTTTCTTTCATCAATAATTACTCCCGGAAAGTTTAAAAGCGAATATCTCTTCTTTAAAAGCAGGGCGAAAATATCATGGAAGACACGGCTTCGGGTCTTGTTTATGAATGTGTAAGATGCGGTGCTAAAGTCTCTACTGGAGAGTTAGAACTCCGCGGTGGAGAGATAAAATGCATAGTATGTGGCTATAGGGTGCTTAGGAAGATAAGGCCTCCCATTGTAAAGCGGATAAAAGCGATATAAAAAGTCGGGAATGCATTGTAGGTGTTGCTCGAAGTCACTTGATCGAATGTTTAAAAAAGTTCTTTCTCCCCGATTTTACGTAATGCTCTACCCCGAAGTTTGACAGCTGGTCCTATAACATCCTCAGGTTCTCTTTCTACGGTCTTTCTCTTCACGGTTTCGCCGCATATGCCCCCTGGCAACAATCGCCTTTTTGTGCATAGTGCGTAAGAGCAGTTAGAAGGATTGCAGCGATCATCCGTCCATGAACACCATACGCCATCTTTACGCCTTATTGCAGAATTTTTACCACACCTAAATAAATCGCATTTTGGAGAACAAGTTTTTGTCTGCACCAAGGCGGATACAACCCGCTATCTCACTAAAATCTTCACCGCATTTTTCTCTCTTTATTCATGTGAAGGGAGATCCATCATAATAAACTTTTCTGAGTTTAGCTTTTTAAAACCACTTACTTGAAATTACGAGAAACAATTTAAATCGTAGATTCACTTTTAGAGAAAATGTTACAGCTGCTGTGAGAGGGCGTTGTAGGGTGCTATAATGAACTCAATTCCTTTAACGCTTATCGAAGCCCTTAAAAAGCATAGGTATCACATAGTCGGCTTTCACTCAGCCGTTAAAAGGTGTAGGTGGCTCTATGAGTCGATAGTCAATAATAGACCATGTTATAAACAGAAGTTCTATGGGATAAAATCTCACCTATGTGTGCAAATGACTCCTGCCCTGTTTTATTGCACTCAAAAGTGTCTGTTTTGTTGGAGGGCTCAAAGTGGAGACCTTCAATTAACATGGGAGGAATTCTCCTTTCCTAAATGGGACAATCCTGAAGATATAGTTGAAGGATGTATAAAAGCACAACTTGAAATTTTAAGTGGGTACAAAGGAAACCCTAAAGCTAATCAAGAAAAGTTAAAGGAAGCCTATCGACCTAGGCATGCAGCCATAAGTCTTACTGGAGAGCCTACGCTCTATGAGCCTCTAGGCGATCTTATCCATGAGTTCCATAAGCGAAGCTTTACAACTTTTCTTGTTTCTAATGGCACATTGCCCTCCGCACTTGAGAATCTCAGCGAGGAACCCACACAATTATATATCTCTCTTTGTGCTCCAAACGAGAATATTTACGAAACTGTCTGTCGCCCCATAATACCTGACGCTTGGAAACAATTGAACAAATCTCTAGAGCTTCTTTGTAGCTTTAGTTGTCCAACCGTTATTCGTATAACTCTCGTCCGTGGTTTAAATATGATCAATATTGAAGAATATGCAAAACTCATAGATAAGGCTAATCCGACTTATGTTGAGCCTAAAGCCTATATGCATGTAGGTTTTTCTAGGTTACGTCTAAAATATGAGCATATGCCCACCCATGCAGAAGTTAAAGATTTCGCAATCAAGTTAGCTAAGGAAACAGGCTATAACATCATAGATGAGTCTGAAGAGAGCCGCGTTGTACTATTGAGCAGACTTAAAAAGCCGAAAAAGCTTTCATTAAATTAAACTGATCAGGATATAGAGTGTACGCGGGTAAAGGTTTAAATATAGCTTCCCTTATGTTTTGGCAACTTAAAGTTTAATTGAGGTGGCTGTATGGTCAACGAGGGGAGAGGACGCCTATTTAGAAGGAAAGATGGCAAGTTTCTAATATACCTGCCTAAAGACTTGGCTGAAGACAGCATGTTTCCCTTCAAAGTGTCCGACTGCATGTTAAAGTGAGCTTTAAAGTTGGCGATGACAAACTCATAATTGAGAAGTGGCAGGAACCACAAAAGCCAGAAAGCAAATCCAGTGAGCAAAGTTAGTACCATGAACTAACCCCTCTCCCTAAAATCTTTTTTGAAACTTTTGTGAAATAATTATTTCATGTCCGTCAGAACAAGTCCTTTGAAGTCTATTTTGAAGAGAGCCTGCAAAGCAATTAAAGAATCACATATGCTACGGGAAAGATTTCATGAAGATATGCGTAAAGTGACAAGTCTTTCAAAACAATCCATTCTTCAAATTCATCGAAATCAATTGACCGAAGCTGCAAGTCTCTTGGGCGAGGCAGGCGAGGTAATTTCTAAACTTAACATTCTATCTAAGGATTACCCTGACATAATTTATGGAGGATTATTTAGTATTGCCCTTCAGGAATACGCTGAAGCACGTATATTGTTGCACCTAGTTACGGAAAATACCTTCGTAGCTCCAGAGGAAATAGGCGTTCCTTTCCCTGAATATCTGCTTGGCCTCGCCGATGTCATAGGTGAATGTAGACGGCTGGTTCTAGAAGCTTTGCGTGATGGCAATATGGAAAAAAGTGAATTTTTCCTTAAAGTTATGGAGGAAATTTATATTGAGCTTTTAGCCCTTGGCGACGCGTATATGCTTGTTCCTGAGCTAAGGCGTAAATGTGACGTTGCCCGAAGAATAATCGAGGCTACTCGTGGTGATGTAATTTTAGAGGTGAGGCGTTTACGTCTAGAAAAGCTTTTAGAACATATTGAAGAAGCTTCAAAGAGAGCATTAAGGTGACTTTATTGACGGGATCTTTATCGTTAATCAATTTTTCAACTGAAAAGGCATATAAAACACAAATTATGCTTTCTAAAAAGGTAATTCGTGAAGATAAGTTACCTAATGAATTGCGTTATATCGCTGGCGTAGATGTAGCCTACACTAACGAATTGTCGATAGGTGCTGTAGCTGTTTTTGAATATAAGAGTCTAAGATTAGTTGAGTGCCAAACCTCTGTTTTAAGAACCGTTTTCCCATATATCCCTACACTTCTTTCCTTTAGGGAGGTTCCTCCATCTATATCCTGCATAAAGAGGCTTAAAACATCTCCTGATGTGATTCTTGTTAATGGGCATGGTTTAGCTCATCCGCGTCGTTGCGGCTTTGCATGCCACTTAGGTGTTGTATTAAAAAAACCAGCGATTGGCATTGCTAAAAATAAGCTCGTTGGGGAGATTGAGGATTTTAAAGGGAGAGACTTCGCATACATATGGCATAGTGGAGAAATAGTGGGTGTTGCGTTGATGCCCGCTCCTAGAGTAAAGCCAATATATGTAAGCATCGGAAATATGGTTTCCCTAGAGACAGCAATAAACATTGTAAGGCGTTGTCTCCAAAATAGTCGCCTACCTGAACCCTTAAAAGCTGCTCACAATGTAGCTAGTCAAGCAAAGAAGTTGTTGGAAAACGCGAAAACTGATTAATTTGCCATGTCTTTCTAGATGTTAGTTGAATCTTTGGAGTGTTCATCATGATTCCTCGTGAGCTTGAAGCGTTGGTGCAAAGGATTCGTGACGAAGCGCTAAGAAAAAAAGTGATGGAACTTCTTGAAAACCCTGTTTTCAAATTGAATGGTAAAATTTATAGTGGCTTGCCGCTTGATGTTTCACCTGCTGGCTTATCTCATCATCATAGCTACCCACGAGGTCTCATTGAACACGTCGTATCTTCAGCTAATGTAGCTCTAGCACTGTGTAAGTCAGTTGAGAAAGTTTATAAAGGAAAAGTTAATCGAGACCTTGTAATAGCTGGAATATTACTCCATGACCTTTTCAAACCCCTAACGTATGCTGTAGGCGAAAATGGGAAATATGGCACTACAGAGCTAGCCGATTATATGGATCACCTATCTCTTATAGTCTCAGAGCTTGTTCGCAGAGATTTTCCGCTCGAATTAGTTCATATCATTTCTGCTCACCATGGCGATCATGGTCCAATAAGACCCAGAACCATAGAAGCGCTAATATGTCATTTAGCGGACATGGTTGACTCTAGGTTAAATAGTGAAGTCCTTAATGCAGCTACCTACTTAGTTAAGAGAGCGATAGGTGAGGAGATGCCTTTCCTTACGGCAAAAGAAGCCTTCGAAATTGTTCGTTCAAAAAACATTAAGGGTATGGACGGTGTGATTAAAACTGTTGAGAAGATAAAGCGAAAAAAGGAGGTTACTAAAACTTAAATTTTCGATGAAAAATGAAGAGTTAGGAGGTGTAGTGATGGAGATAAGCTTTGAGGATTTTCAGAAACTGGACATGCGCATAGGCAAGGTTTTAGAGGCGGAGCAAATTCCTGGGTCTAAAAATCTTATACGGATGATCGTGGATTTTGGTGTAGAAAAGAGACAAGCTGTTGCCGGGCTTCTGAAGTGGTATAAGCCTCAAGATCTAATCGGAAAGAAATATGCTTTCATATTGAATATCCAAAAGAAAAAATTTATGGGCGTTGAATCTCAATGCATGATCTTAGCTGCAGAAGATGATAAAGGAAATGTTGTTGCGCTACAACCGGAAAAGGACATAGGTGAGGGAAGCCGTATCCACTAGTTTTCATTGTTGTTCTATCGTTTTCTTAGCGGTTTCGATTCCGCTGCCCGTTAAGTAGTTAATCATCTCGGGGTCTAGCTCAAGCCATTTTGCAATTTTAGCAGCCATCTCTGAATTGTTTCTGAAAATTACCCTTAAATATGGCAAAAATTCTTTTATTGCTCTATTTGCTGAGATATGACATTTGCGTTTAATTTTGAGCGCTATTCCCAACATCATTTCCCTTTCGCTTTTTGTTTTTGTTAGCATTTGTATGCGTTGAGGGAACTTAAATGGCGCCCATCCCGCAACTTTTGTGTTGACCCTGGACATGGCGACACCAGCGGTCATATAATCGATAAAATACCTCATGAAACTCCAGTCTTGGGTTCGTTTAATTCTCCCTCTATAAATATCTGCGAGGGATAAGGCATCCATTGCTCTTGCCAAATCATGGGGGTCTGTGATATGAGACGGAACGTTCTCATATATCCATTCAAAGAGCATGTCCATATCGATATCCGCCATATTTGCAGCGCGCTTAGCTCCATCGCATGTCCTTGCATATATTATCATCTTCAAAACCGTGAAAATGTTCTCTTGTCTGTCCCTATATCCTAACCACGCTACATCGTTATATGTTAGTATTTTCTTGCCTTGTGCGGTAGCCTGTAGATCTATAATTGCCGAGCGAACATCCCCCTCAGAACGGTTGGCAATGAACTTTAGAGCAGCATCTTCTGCTTGAATTCCCTCCCTCTTACATATAACCTTCAAATACTCTAGAACTTCGCTAACTTTCGGCTTTTTGAATTCTATCAAGAGACAGTAATTTCTAAGGGTTATAAATCGTGGATCGTAAGCGTTATTTGCTATCAATATTACTGGACATTGCGTCTCTTTTATGATGTCCGTTATCGCCTTGACGCCTCCCTTATCAGCATTTCCGGTTAATCCATCTAATTCATCTAAGAGAATTATCCTTCGCCTACCAAAAAGAGTACCATATTGAGAGGCTAATCCTGCAAATCTCTTTATAACTTCTTCAGTCCTATAATCACTTGCATTCTTTTCTATAAGCTCCATTTGAAAATCATTAGCTAATGCTTCAACTGTGACCGTCTTTCCAACACCAGGCGGACCATAAAGGAATGCTGCCCTTTTTTCAGGTATACCTCTATCCCATGATTTGATCCAGTTTACTAATTCAAGTTTCGCCTCTTCATTTCCTATAACTTCTTTCAGAGTTCTAGGTTTATGTTTTATTGTCCATGGTAAATACATCGCATCTACGCCTTCGCACTTTTTTTAATCTCATAACCTGCTTCAACAAATCTTGCAAGTAGGGCGCTAAGTTGCACTTCTTCATCTGCTCCTTCAACAAGTCTATAATCAATTTCCCCTATTATGTCTACAAGCCTTATTTTCCATGTTTCTGGAATATTCATCCTAAAGATCTCTGAGTGGATTTGTCGCACTATATCACTTCCAGCTACACCATATATTTGAAGCATATCTCGAAGCTGTTTCCTAGCTTCAATGAATTTACCCTCTATCGCCGTTTCGATCATTTTTCGTACATCAGCCGGATTAGCTCTTCCGACGATAAGGTAAATGGTTTTAGCGTCTATAGGTTTACCTAATGAAGCTGCAGCTTGTAAGGTGTTTATAGCCCTTCTCATGTCTCCTCCACACACTTCGTAAATGGCGTCTAAGCCATCATCAAGTAGAATAACTCCCTCATTTTCCGCTATCTTTCTCAGATAGGCATCATGGTCCTCCCTTGGCAGGTACGTGAAGCGGAATGGCGCACATCTTGATTGTATAGGTTCAATTATTTTTCCGCTATAATTCGCACATAATATAAATCTGCATGTCTCAGTATAGCGCTCCATGGTGCGACGAAGAGCTTGCTGGGCGTCGGAGGTCATGTTGTCCGCTTCATCGAGAATAAGTATTTTAAATGGAATTTCACCCATGGGTTTAACCCTGGCAAATGTTTTTACAGTTTCGCGTACGACATCTATGCCTCTTTCATCGCTTGCATTTAGTTCCATTATGTATTCTCTATAATTCTTCCCGTAAAGATCCCTAGCTAAACATAATGCTGCAGTTGTTTTCCCAGTTCCTGGCGGACCAGCGAAAATGCAGTGAGGAACATTTTTTGCTTTAACAAAACTCTTTAGGCGCTCAACAATATCCTTCTGGTTAACCATTTCATCTAGCGATTTAGGTCGATACTTCTCGGCCCACAATTCAAAACTCAACAGGATCACATCCCTTGCGTTATACCTTAAATTGCATAAAAGTTAGAAGGCTAATAAATGCTTGTTTCCAAACCATGAAGCTTTCCCACTAGATACTTCCATGAATTTGCAGATGGGTTAATGCACATTTTTAAGTTTGCGCTCTTATAATTGACTAGCGTTAATCCGAGTTGTGGTGAATTTGCGGCGCGAGATATCTTTAATAATGAAAACTATAGATTTCGCTTATGAGAACTCGTTAGTTAAGGTTATAGCTAATCGAAATTGTCCTGAGATAAAATTAGGTGGCTTAGTAGTGGGGCCATTTGAGGAGGGGAATCAATATGAAGTTTATTATTGGGTGGCGCGAGAGCTTGAAAAGTTTGGAGTAATTCGTTTTCCAAACGAATTACTCCTAGATGCCTCCAAACTATATAAAATTCATTGGAAAGAGCGTATTCAACCATTCGGACAGGTTTCTGAACTTCCAGATAACTTCTATCCACAACTCAGGAGATACTTGCTTAATCTAAAGAAGGAAGCATCAAAAAATCCAGAGAAAATGATAGAATATAAAAAGGCGAGGAATATAGCGTTGGATATTCTAACCTTAAGGATGAAAAAATTAGTCACAGCAGCATCAGCTCAAACAGCAACTCGTGATCTTCTTAAAAACTTCACCGAGGAGGAAAGAATCCTGTATGAGAGAATATCCAGCATAATCCGCCGGTGGAAAAATGAAATGTTAGAGCATGAGGTTGAGGAAGAATGACTGAACTTGAATCTGTGGATCTTCAAGCACGTTTTCTCGAGCTATTTAAAACTGAAAAATATCGCCAAAAAATTTCGCATTTAGCCGTTACAGGCAGAACGTCTCTCATAGTGGAATTTGAAGATATTCAAGCTTTTGATCAGAGTTTAGCAGATGTTCTCTTGGAGAAACCTGAATATGTCCTGAAATATGCTGATAAAGCAGCTCAGGAGCAACTTCGGATAGAATCCCCTGAGTATGCAGAAAAGAATCAAGTAACAGTAAGAATTGTAAATCTTCCCGATAAGACGCCTCTAAGGAAACTTGGGGCGGCTCATATAGGAAAAATGGTTATGGTCGAGGGCATTATAGTCCGCGCAACTCCAGTACGTCCAATGGTTATGAAAGCTGCCTTTAGGTGTAGGAGCTGTGATAGTATAACCTATGTTGATCAAACAGGCCAATTCCTTAGGACTCCTCTTGTATGCTCAAATCCTAGCTGTAGAAGGAGGGGGCCATTTGACTTCATACAGGAAGAATCGACTTTTGTTGATTCTCAGGACATTCGATTGCAAGAACGTCCTGAGGACCTTCCACCAGGTCAGCTTCCTAGAACCTTACATGTTAAGCTCGTAGGAAGTGAAATAGTGGATGTTGCAAGACCAGGCGACCACGTCTCTATTGTTGGCATAGTTCGTGCAGCAGCGCCTACTACGCCGAGGGCTGGGAAACTTCGTATCTTCGCTTTACATTTAGATGCAAACTCCATTGAAGTATTGGGAAAGGAACCTGAAACCACGGCTATATCGCCGGAAGATGAAGCAAAAATCCTTGAACTAGCTAAGGATCCGTGGATACATCGTAAGATAATAAGCTCCATTGCTCCATCCATTTATGGCTATGAGCACATAAAAGAAGCAATTATGTATTTGCTTTTCGGAGGAGTCTCTAAAAATCTTCCAGATATCACGGTTAGAGGCGAGTTAAATGTCCTCCTAATAGGAGATCCTGGAACTGCTAAATCCCAACTCTTACAATATGTTGCAAAGATTGCACCTCGGGGACTTTATACTTCGGGCCGAGGTACCACAGCTGCTGGGTTAACCGCGGCTGTAATACGTGAGAAGGGTGGTAGTATGAGTTTAGAAGCTGGCGCGCTAGTGCTTGCAGATAAGGGTGTTGCGTGTATAGACGAAATAGACAAAATGAGGCCTGAAGATCGTGTTGCAATTCATGAAGCAATGGAGCAACATACAGTATCAGTTGCAAAAGGTGGTATTGTGGCCACTTTAAACGCAAGAACAGCTATTCTTGCAGCTGCAAACCCAGCCCTTGGACGTTATGAACCTCATCGTACAGTTGCTGAGAACATAGCCCTTCCTGTAACCATCCTCTCTAGATTTGATTTGATATTTGTCCTCAGGGATGTACCAGATAAAGAGTTAGATAGCAGAATGTCTGAGCATATCCTTGAGCTTCACAGAAGAGGCTCCGCACCAGTGGAAGCCCCAATACCACCCGACCTCCTTAAAAAATACATAATTTATGCTAAAGGTGTAAAGCCTACACTTACGGCGGAGGCTCTTAAGAGATTAAAGGAATTCTATTTGGCGATGCGTTCTGCAAGTGAGACAGAGGGTTCCCCTATAGCCATAACCGCCCGTCAACTTGAATCCCTAATACGGATAGCTGAAGCTAGAGCTCGTGTAGCCCTAAGGAATGAGGTTTTAGCTGAAGATGCCGAGGCTGCGATTGCGATAATGAAGAAATCCCTAGAAGAGGTTGGTATAGATGTTTCCTCTAAAAAGATTGATATAGACATAATTATGACTGGAAAGCCGAAGAGTCTCAGAGATAAACTCCAGATAGTTCTATCGCTTATAACAGAAATGGAGAGAGAAACAGGATATGTGGATAGAGCAGCTCTATTAAACAGGCTTGAGACAGAATATAACTTCCAGAGAGTTGAGGCGGAGCGGCTTATCAGTCAGTTACAACGTGAAGGCACAATATACGAGCCTAGAGAGGGATACTTAAAAAGGACATGAACCGACGTTTTAAACCTTGGGGTGCTTATCTCGCTGCTTCGACATTTGCTTCGACGTAATATTGCGCGTTTACTGTGAATACTGTAATACCAACTGTCCTGCCTACGTCATTAGAAGATATGCTATCTGGGTTGTGAATGTATATAACGAGCGTCCATCCAGACTTTAATGTTAGATCATTACTAGCTTGTTGGAAGTTTTCGTTATTGCCAAGATATTTAAATATTTCACCCCATCTTCCATCCATTTGAGGCACAGGTACCATAGTTACGTTTAGATCTGCTTGAACAGGTGTGGATATTGTTTTCCAGTAATAAACGTTTGCCCATGAACACTCCTGCCCTCTTACAGAAATCTTGTCAATGATTGCATCTCTACCGCCAGTATTTATTATAACAAAAGCAGCGACGGAGTAGTCTCCGGTAGAGTTATACCATATGTGTTGTTTCGTTACCAGTAATGATTCCTCTTGCACTCTGGTTGTGGCGACATTCACCGCATAAAACGTAACAACCGTTGCGAGCAACACGGATACAACAAGAATTATTAGCGAAGTCACCACGGTGCTTAACCCTCGTTTTCCCCTCAACATTTGTGTTTTCATATAATGATCACCCATTTTTCTTGAAAACTTAATCACCTGAATGAAATAATACCGTTTGTATGTCGCGAAGGATGAAGCATTTTGAAAATTTTTATTACTATAACCGACCAAGATTATTCAAGTTCTAAAAAAATTACGAAAAAGTATTCGCGGTCAATACTTCGCGTTCACATTAATACTTCATTACTGCCTTAAGAATCTTCTCA
>JAGTRA010000017.1:0-2635 GCA_018396935.1 Candidatus Bathyarchaeota archaeon | reverse complement strand
TCTCATGCTATGTATGTGACCTTTTTGCTCTCCTCTCTCTTTAACTCTTCTATTTGTAAGGCTCTTCTCTCTTCTATTTCCTTCAATCTTGCTATTATTCTCTCAGCCCTAGATATCTCCTCATCCATTCCCGATAAATCAAGATTTATTCCTAAAATTTTTACCAACACTTCTAGAATACTTTTCGCGGCTTTTGGATCCGGTAGATAACCGCGGGTCTCACCTAGTAGACACAGGGCATCTATTTTCCTCAATGGGGCAAGCCCTAAAATCAACCCAGCAGTGCCTACGATGGGAATGCTGGAAGTATTTAGTGTAGCATTGGCTTTTAGAGCCATCTCTAAAAGTTCTTTGTTTGTAGCCACAGCTATTACTTTTGGCTTCTCTTCTGTCTCCACTCGGTACCCTCCTATGGTTATGATTGTTTTCACGTTATGTTTTTCTGCAAAATCTAATATTCTATTTGAAATCTCATACTGTCCCTCAATTGTTTGAGCTTGGCTGTCTCCGGTAAACATCATCAAGTCATTGTCTCCTTTATCATTTTTCCAGTAGTAAAAAGTTCCTCTTAGAAGTCTCACAGTTCCTTTACGGTTAACTATCACAAAATATGGAAAATGAGGTGAATAAAGATATGCCATTTTCCTAGCCTTAAGAAGCTTAATCATATAACGTACTGCTATCTTGCCAACCAAACCAAGACCTGGCAACCCCTCAATTAACACAGGTTTTCTTAATGAAACATTTACAAGTTCTCGAATTGTTGTTTCCTTCATTATTGATTCCTTTCTTCTTTTAGAACCATTCGATATTTTAGATATTTATCTTCCGGTGAGAACTTAGGAGGGTGGGGAATACGTACTAGCCCACCACAGATTGGACATTTATCTTTATTTAAAGTGTACCTTCCACAGTTTAGGCACTTTCTTAGTAGCCAAGTCACGATTTTTCCCTTCTAAACTCTCCATGCCCTCCTGCTTTTGTAATATGGGAAATGATTTTATCTGCCACTTTTTGCAGTATCGTTTCTGCATCTTTATAATTACTAGCCGTTACCTCTATACAATATTTGGGAGCTGCTACAACATAAAATTTAATGTCAACATTTTTTAATCTCTCTAATTTGCTAGCATTCAGGAATGCCTCTTTTATTACATTAACTCCATTGGGTCTTAGACATTTTAGCTCGACAATTCCTCTAACCTTTGCAGAGGGTAACCGTATTCGCTCTTTGGCTACTTCTGCGAATATATTGGCTATGTTTTCTGGAACCCCCGATTTTATCAATATTTCTGCCCCTTCTTTTGCTGCTTTTTCAAAGCCTTCATATAACCCGTATTTCTCGATTACAACGTTTACCTTTTCCAACGCTTCCTCAAACGTTAT
This sequence comes from Candidatus Bathyarchaeota archaeon, assembly GCA_018396935.1. Classification (GTDB taxonomy): domain Archaea; phylum Thermoproteota; class Bathyarchaeia; order Bathyarchaeales; family Bathycorpusculaceae; genus DSZD01. The sequence goes on along the minus strand of JAGTRA010000017.1, from coordinate 1,249 downwards.
CCCTGCTCTCTCAGCCACTATGCGAAGAAGCGCTTCGGCTTTCCTTTCTCTCTTCCATGAAAGTGTTTTCTCTATCTTTTCTCTTTTGGTAACCCTCCTCAATGACAAATCTATGTGGCCTTTTTCCGTGTCTACCCTTATTACTTTTAAAATTACCTTCTGCCCCTCTCGGACATAATCTCTAATGTTTCTTACCCATGAGGAGGATACTTCAGATATGTGCAGTAATCCAGTCTTATCATATTCATCGAGCTTTACATAGGCGCCGTAATCTGTTATGGACTCAACCGTACATACTACTAAATCTCCTGGTTCGGGCCACTCAGGTTTTTTAAGCGCCATAAATCTTCATCTCTATCCGAGGACAGCGACAACTTCACCCTTTATTATGGCTTTGCCTCCTGAAGGCTCAGCTAATTCATTTGCGCATACGTTACAAGTAACCCTATTGGTAGCATGGCTGAAGACTATCTGTTCGTTACCACATTTTACACATTTAACTCTTAAAAAACTACTTCTTGGCTTAGGGATAAGTTTCTCCCACTCCGCCATTATAATCCCTCTATTGTATTGTAAGTTTCCTGAGGCGTATGCCTTCTTTATGTCTCGTATAACCACAGACTTTACACTTTAATTTTAACGTTTGCTTTTTAGTAGTTTTAGCAAACCTCCTCTGGAGTGGATATTTTTGGCCACCATATCCCCTCTTTTCACGTGCGTGGTGTCTCTCACCTTTAGCTAGTGCTCTGCGTTTGCCCGCCTTGTAAAGGGATACTGAGTGAACTTGGTATGCTTTGCAACGGGGGCAATAAGTCCTTATTTCCTTGGGTACGTTCATTTTCAACGTACTCCTTTACTTAGCTTCGTCATAAAGAAGCTCACGTACACTTATACTTTTTCTATGGCATGTGCATAATATACGTTACTGCCCTTCAATTTCAACAGCTAAACCTTGCTTGATTAGAGCTTCTGCGTTTTCGATGGGCAGTGAAGCTACATCCTCAGGCTTGTATGGTCCATAAGATTTCATGTCCAAACCCATTATTTCAGGCGTTTCGCATAGAAAGCGCACTGTAATCCTTTTCCTTTGCCGCTCTTTACATGATTTTTTTCCAGAAAAGAGCGACTCAATAAAGCTTTGGTATGATTCTGTAAGTAGCAATAACTTTATGAGATTTCTATTTTCAATTAGAGGAATATATCGGCTTCTTTCATCCTTTGAAATCTTCCTGATTAACTTTTTATAGCG
>JAGTRA010000016.1:8477-14951 GCA_018396935.1 Candidatus Bathyarchaeota archaeon | reverse complement strand
TAAGACTTCATTCAATCAAGCCTATGCTGAAGGCTTTACAACCCTTTGGGGATTGCCAACAACCGTTTATGGAGCCCTAAAGAAAAGGTTAGAGGAAAAACAATAATGTCTAAACTTCTTCGAGGAGGAAGGATATCTAAAGCGGAAGATGAAGTCATCAAGTACATTTCTTCAATAAAAAGTGACCATAGAATCTTTGAAGCCGTTATAAAGATTAATCAAGCGCACATTTTAATGCTCTCAGAAAGGGGAATAATTAGCCCTAGGGATGCTTCAATAATTCTAAAGGCTATAAGTGACATAGATCCAACAGCCTCCTTGCCATCAGATATCGAGGACGTCCACATGTATATCGAAGAAACAGTGATTGCTAAATGCGGACATCCATATTGCAAAGAGTAGAAATGATCAAGTGGCTACCGCTATAAGAATGGAGCTGCGGGAAGAACTGCTTAACGTCATCTCCCACGTCGTATCCCTTCAAGAAGCTTTGTTGGCTCTATCTGCAAGAAATGTTAACACCCTGTTTGTTGGGTACACTCACATGCAACCCGCGCAACCCGTAACATTCGCCCACTATCTTCTATCCCAGTTTGATACTCTTAATAGGGATATCCAAAGACTTGAGGAAGCTTATACTAGAGTAAATATGTGTCCAATGGGCGCAGGAGCCATAGCTACTACAACATTTCCGATAAGCCGTGAAAGAATAGCTGAGCTTTTAGCGTTTGACGGAGTCGTCGAGAACTCTATAGACGCTGTAAGTGGTCGTGACTTCATTTTGGAAGTAATGGCCGCATTGACGATCTTAGCCGTGAACATCAGTAGGTTTGTTGAAGACCTAATAATCTTTGGATCCTTTGATGTTAATTTAATTGAACTTCCAGAGGACTTTTGTTCTACAAGCAGTATCATGCCACAGAAGAAGAACCCAGATATATTAGAGGTTATAAGAGCGAGAATGGGCGACATTATTGGGAATTTTATGGCCTCAATAACCACCATTAAGGCTTTGCCGACAGGCTATAACCTTGATTTTCAGGAGGTAACTCCAAAACTATGGGAGTGCATTGACATAATAAAAGAAGCATTGGATATGCTCTCTAAGCTTATTACTAAAGTTGAGGTTCGAGAGGAGAAATTAGCTCGTCCCGAGCTTAGCTTTCTTGCGGCGACAGAATTGGCAAATATGCTTACACGCAATTATCACATCCCATTTAGGGCTTCTCATAAGATTGTTGGCGCGCTTGTGAGGGAACTAATCAGCAAAGGGATGACGTTAAGAGATGCTAATGCGGAAATGTTAGGTAAGATATCTGCGACGTTCGGTTTTGAAATAAAATTAAAAGATGAAGATTTACAAGCTGCCCTTAATCTCTCAAATATTGTCAACCTTCACAATGTAACTGGCGGCCCATCTCCAGCAGAAGTTAGGAGAATGCTCAAGACTCGAGAAGAAATACTTAATCACGTGAGATCCAGAGTTTTCGAGAGAAGGTCAAAGATTAAAAAATCCATAGAGAAGCTAGAATCCGCTGTAAAATCTCTTATAGGTAGTGCAGGTTCCCATACTAACAGGTAAGACGTACTTACCATTCAAGTTTTAAAAATTCAAGCTGATTGGCTTAAAAATCCTTTTTAATTATTTTTTACTTCAGCGTTTGAGGTTGAAAATATGGAAAAAGTTGTGGTTTATGCTCCTGCCACCACAGCAAATTTAGGTCCAGGCTTCGATGTCTTTGGCATGGCGCTGGAGCAACCTCATGATATAGTTGTTATAACACGGTTGCCTGTCCATGATGGTTTAAAAATTCATGCATCTGGACCCTTTAGTGAGGGTATCCCTGTTGATCCGGAGAAAAATACTGCAGGGGTTGTAGCCCAACACTTTCTACAGGAGTTCTCAATAAAATCTGGCTTGTTGATTGAGATTGAAAAGCGAATACCTCCTGGTTTTGGTTTGGGCAGTAGCGCAGCGTCAGCAGCGGCCGTTGCTTATGGCTTAAATGTTCTCTTTAATCTAGGGTTAGATAGGCGCCAGCTTGTTCATCTTGCAGCTAAAGGTGAAATTGCATCTGCGGGTTTTGAACACGCTGATAATGTCTCAGCGGCTATATATGGTGGCTTTGTTATAATAAGGGCGTATGACCCTTTGGATATAGTTCCTTTGAAGGCGCCTGAAAATCTTGGGGTATGTGTTGCTATCCCAAAACTTCCCCCTCAACCTAAGAAAACCGAAAAAGCTAGGGCAGTTTTGCCGAAGATGGTTCCCTTAGAAAAAATACGGAGTAACGTGGGTAATGCTGCAGCAATGGCTGTGGGCTTTGCTATTGGTGATGTTGAGCTGATAGGACGGTCCATGTCCGACGCTATTGTTGAGCCTGCACGTGCCAGTTTAATTCCTGGGTATCATATAGTCAGAGAGGAGGCCCTGAAAGCTGGAGCTTATGGTGTCGCAATTAGCGGTGCTGGCCCCTCTATGATAGCTGTTGTGGATTCCAGTCCTGCCGTTATATCTAGAGTTACTGCTGCAATGCAACGCGGTTTCAAGTCTGCAGGTGTGGTCGCAGAAACTTTTTATACAAAACCTGGAAAGGGTGTTACCTTATTGGGGGTACAGTGAATAATGTACCAAAGATGCATTAACTGTGGAGAATGCTATGACGTAGATGAGGTAATCTACAAGTGTATGAAATGTGGCGATATCCTAGAAATAAAATATGACTATTCTCTCCTCGAAAAAAGACTTGAAAAAAGTGATTGGCGAAAACTCCCGCTTTCTGTTTGGCGTTATCATGATTTTATGCCAATAAAAGATTTCTCAAAAATTGTTTCACTTAATGAGGGTGGCACTTCTCTTTATTCATGTCAGCGTCTAGGAAAAATTTTGGGGCTTAAAAATCTCTATGTTAAAAATGAAGGGGAAAACCCAACAGGATCATTTAAGGATAGAGGTATGACTGTTGGTGTAACTAAAGCTGTAGAGCTTGGAGTTAAAATAGTTGCTTGCGCCTCCACAGGAAATACCTCCGCGTCGTTAGCTGCCTACGCCGCAAAAGCTGGCTTGTCCTGCATAATATTAATACCGTCGGGTGCTATAGCTTTTGGAAAATTAGCCCAAGCAATAGCTTATGGAGCGAAAGTTGTGCAAATTAGGGGCAATTTTGATAAAGCCCTAGAAATGGTTTTAAAGCTTTCAGAGGAGCATAAGGAAATATATCTCCTAAACTCTATTAACCCATTTAGGATAGAGGGTCAGAAAACTATAGCTTATGAAATTTGTGATCAGTTGAACTTAAACTCTCCGGATGTTGTTGTGGTGCCTGTTGGTAACGCTGGGAATATAAGTGCCATATGGAAGGGATTTACTGAATTTTATGAGCTCGATTTAATAGATAGGCTTCCACGGATGATGGGCATTCAGGCAGAGGGCGCTGCGCCAATAGCTAGAGCAATTAAGTCTGGAGAAGATAAAATTGTTCCAGTTGAAAAGCCTGAGACCATAGCTAGCGCCATTAGGATAGGTGCGCCTGTGAGTTGGAAAAAAGCTCTACGCGCTATAAAAGGATCAGGAGGAACAGCTGAAACTGTTAGTGATTATGAAATCCTAGAAGCTCAAAAACTGCTAGCTCGGTCTGAAGGCATATTTGTAGAGCCGGCGAGCGCCGCATCTATAGCAGGACTTAAAAAGCTTGTTGAGAATGGAGAGATTGATAGAGATGAAGTTGTTGTATGTGTCACGACGGGACATGGTCTTAAAGATCCAGATATTGTTGTGAAGACTTTTGAAAAGCCATACGAGGTTGATGCTGAATTAAAAGCTATTGAAAAAATCCTAGGACTAGCCTTACAGTTAACATGATTGCTCCTAGGAGGTTTATTATGCGCATAATCCTCATCGGTTTTGGCGTTGTTGGGCAGAGTCTTGCTAAATTGTTTATTAAACGTGAGACTGAATTGTCCAGTCTTTATGGATTTCGTCCAAAAGTTGTCGCTATAGCTGATAAAGGCGGCATAGCTGTAAATCAAAGAGGTTTAGATCTACAGAGAATGCTTTTAATAAAGGCCGAGAAGGGCACCGTTGCAGCTGACAATGAGTATGGAAATTCAAAAATGTCTGTTTTCGACCTAATAGAGTCATTAGAAGCTGAAGTTCTCGTAGAAGTTTCTCCCACAAACGTTAAAGATGGAGAACCAGCCCTCTCGTATATAAAAAGCGCTTTTAAAGCTGGGAAAAGTGTTGTAACCTCGAATAAAGGCCCTCTAGCCTTAGCTTTACCTGCTCTAATTGAGCTCGCTGAACACAATAACGTTTATTTCAGGTTTAGCGGCTCGGTAGGTGCGGGGACTCCGATACTTGAATTTGCAAAGAGATGTTTGCATGGCGATAGAATTATATCGGTTAGGGGAATTTTGAACGGGACTACAAACTATATATTGACAGAGATGGCTGAAGGACGCGTATCCTTTGAAGAAGCTTTGCAAAAAGCTAAACAACTTGGATATGCTGAATCCGACCCATCCATGGATATTGATGGAATAGATGCTGCATGCAAGCTTGTAATTCTGGCTAACTGGGTTATGGGCAAGAGAGTTACCTTAAAGGATGTTAGTATTAAGGGGATTAGAGGTATTTCATTAAAAGATATTGAAGCCGTTGCAAGGGAAGGCTGCACAATTAAGCTAATAGGTTCGGTTAATGGAAGGTTAGAGGTCAAACCAGAGAAAATACCAAGAAATAGTCCGTTATCAGTTGGGGGGACTCTGAATGCTGTGACTTTCTATTCAGAATTCGCGGGTGAACAAACAATAATTGGGCGTGGTGCTGGTGGAATTGAGACCGCCAGTGCTATATTACGGGACCTCCTAGACATAAAGCAGGAACTAGCTACTAAGTTGCTTTCATGAGCAAGGTGAAAGTTGATGCGGATAGTAATGAAGTTTGGAGGGACATCCGTAGCTACAGGAGAAAACATTCGCAGGATAGCTGATATAATAAGCTCAAGTGTAAGTAAGGGGCATCAAATTATTGCAGTTGTGTCTGCCCTTGATGGAATCACTGAAAAACTTATAGAAGCAGCTGAACGAGCTGAAAAAAGAGACAAGGGGTTTATACATAACTTAGGTCAAGAGCTACTAAATAGGCATTTAAGAGTTGCTGGAGAAGCGATATTCAATTCCTCCATTTTGAAGGAGATTCAATTAACAATCGCAGCCACATTAGAGGAGCTCGAAAAGATTTTAACAGGAATCTTGTATGTAGGTGAATTAACCCCAAGGTCGAAGGATTACATACTATCTTTTGGCGAGAGGCTTTCCGCTCCTATATTGTATGGTGCTCTAAAGGACGTGGGGCTAAATACTTGCTTTCTAACAGGGGCTGAAGCTGGTATAGTTACGGACGATAACTTTGGCGAAGCTAACCCTCTTATGAATGTTACTAAGCTACAAGTTAAGGAGCGTTTAGAACCCCTCCTACAAAAAGGCATGGTTCCAGTAGTAACAGGTTTTATAGCGGCTACTCAGGATGGTATAACAACAACCTTGGGACGGGGTGGGTCTGACTATACTGCTACTATATTAGGCGCAGCTCTAGGGGCTGAAGAAATTTGGATATGGACTGATGTTGATGGGCTAATGACTTCAGATCCCAAAATAGTACCAAGTGCAAAAACCCTGCCTGAATTATCTTTCAGAGAAGCCTTGGAAATGGCTGTTTTTGGAGCAAAAGCCATGCATCCAAGAGCCTTAGAACCAATTATGGATAGCAATACAATAGTTAGGATAAAGAATATATTCAATCCAAACGGTCCTGAAACGGTACTCGTTAAAGAGACAAAGGCTAAACCTGGAACTGTTAAGGCGGTAACCTTGCTTAAGGATGTTGCATTAATAAACATTAGTGGCGCTGGAATGGTAGGAGCCCCTGGAACGGCTGCTAAAGTTTTTGAGGTTCTAGGCAAAAATAAAATTAACATCCTTATGATTTCACAAGGAGCTTCAGAGGCTAATATATCTCTCATCATCCGCAGAAACTTGATGGAAAAAGCGGTTAATGCTTTAGAGTTAGCTCTCCTTGGAGGAGGATTAATCAGAGAGATAACCGGTGAAGACGATGTTTGCGTTATTTCCGTGGTTGGTGCTGGAATGCGTAACACGCCAGGCATTGCCTCTAGGGTGTTCACGGCGGTTGCACGTAGAGGCATTAACGTAAGAATGATTGCCCAAGGCTCTTCCGAATTGAATATATCCTTTGTAGTTAAGGAGAGTGATGGGCCAGCCGCAGTTCAGGCAGTTCATGAGGAATTTAAGCTGGGAGAAGTTAGCTCTTTTTAATCCTGATCATCTTTGGAATTTTTCCACCAAAACTCACATAGTCCCTATAAATAACGATAGCTCCTTTAACGCCTTCTATTTCTAATGCCTTCTCCACACCTTTTTTAGCAACATCTCGATAATTTTCCCCTTTAATCA
>JAGTRA010000016.1:0-8467 GCA_018396935.1 Candidatus Bathyarchaeota archaeon | reverse complement strand
TTAATGCATGGCTGAATAGCCCAGAGCTTGTGGCCACTCCGATTGGAAACTCTTCCAATCTAAAGCCAAAGGCTCCTGACAAAGTATGATCTCCTGCAAGCAGAGCTGTATTAACGGGGACGTTCGATATTGCTGAGATTTCTCCTCCATTCTCTACAACCGCTACGTTGCATCCAATTTTAATCATATTCTCTACGGCAATATCTGCTAGCACTCCTGCAACAGCAGCCATCGGGCCTACATTTGCTTTCTCGGCAGCACTCGCCATTCTCATCACAACTTCAGGGCCCTTATCAACTTTAATAGGCTTTAATGAGTAAAGAAACTTGGGGTTATTTTTGACGTATAATTCGAGGATTTTTCTACTCTTTACAATTGAGGCGATCGCTACCTCTACTGCGTCAATTTTATCCGATATTATTGTGCATACAGTTTCCTTCAGCCTAATTTTCCTTTTAAATAAGCTCCTTTCGCTCATTATTTAGTCCCAGTAAACTTGCTTCTCTAGCTAGCTTTATTGCTTTGACGGGACACGCATCGATACATAGCCCACATGGGCTTCCTATACACTTTTGCATGTCAAAGGATATGGAATAATCCTCTTCAATTCGTATTGCCCCTACGGGGCATAGTGAATAACACGCCCCGCAATTCAAGCACCTATCCTTATCAACTTCTATTAGCTTCGGAAATGATACGATAACTCCCCTCTCCCTAAAGGCGTTTACAGCTTCCTCCAAATGCTCTCTTGGAACTTCGATGAGGACGGTTCCTCCATGAAAGTCTACATGAGCTGCTACTATGTTTAATGTTATTTGATGTTGAAGTAGTACTTGCGCGATAATGGGCTGGTTCACTATTTTCTCCGGGAATCTTAAGAGAACTCTAACCATTTATTTGCCTCCCCAAAATTTTAGTTACATCCTCTGATGTTATGATTCCCAAAACTTTCCTCCGATGATCTATCACTGGCAAAGCAGATATTTGATATTGCGCCATCCTTCTTGCTGCTGCTTCAATTGGTTCCTCCATTCGTGCCGTTATCACTTTCCTTGTTATAATTTCTGAAAGCTTATCTTTTCCCTCAGCTACGGCCCTCGTTATATCCCAAGACGTAACGATGCCTGTTAATTCTTCTCTTTCATTCACGACCACTACATGGTTTACAGCGTAATCTATTATCTTTCTGGCAACATCTCTGATTTCTTCATCTTCTCTACACGTAATGACTTTCTGCACTATATCTCTCACTAAAAGTGTTTTTTCTTTTTGTCTCATAGGTTTAAATTCTGTGTCTATGGGCAACCTTTCAACAGGAGAGGTTAGGTAAAAAAGCCCTTCCTCAATCCACTTCTTTAATGTTTCTGCTATCTCTATTGCTGTTTTTATACTTGAAAGCGGGCTTACTTTGACTTTTTTACCATTTATCGTTATAGTTCCTGATTTTAGTTCTTTATAGCTAACAAAACCAAGTTTAGGTCTATCTCTAACGGGAACACCATAATCAACTATTGGCACCTTAATTTCTTCATCTCTTATAGCTGTTTTCCTCGCTAAGCCTATGTTAAGTATCGGTATTGGTATCCCTATCCCTACATACATGGTCGTTCCATACTTTGTAAATGCAGCTCCTCTAATGAACTTTGGGTTCATCTTCTTACAGTCTCCTCTAACCATAATTGTGCCATAACCATTTTTCGGATCATGCTGGGTTCCTTCACCTATCACATAGCCTTGAGTTCCTCCAAGAAATATACGGGTACCCACTCCTATGGTTTCATAATCCGGATCATTCATTAATGGATTTAATTCACCAGTGCCTGCGAAAGTCGCGTTACCAAATCTTGGTAGGCGCTTGCCCATATAGGTGTATATAGTTTCATCTCGGCTGTTGGTTGCACAAACATACCGCTGATAGCAATTTCTAAAATTAATAAGGTAGAATTGATTTAGGTCATCTTTGGTTATTGTTGTTCTAAGTTGTGTCCGCGGGTAACAGTCTGTGCCATAAGCCGTAGCTCTAAGCTCAACTTCCTTGCCGCTGATAAGGTCTTCGATGACGTGTCCTCCTCCATACTCAAATGGTCTAGTTTCAGACATTGCTGTAGCTCCTATGTAGAGATCAACGGCGGCTCCTGGATGGCATATTGGTACATCGTTTATCCATGCGTTTTGGATTTTCATCGGCGGATCTGAATGACCTAGGTTTATTATAGCCCCTGAGGAACACATGGCGCCGAAGGTTCCAGTTGTAACAACATCCACCTCTTTGAAGGCTACTTCTACTCCGCTGCTTTCAACGAGTTTCTTCATTTCTAAAGCCGTTAAAACCTGTACATCGCCTCTTTTGATTTTCTCGTTAATCTCGTCGATTGTACGCGTCCTTTCCAGAAGCCTCCCTCCGAATTGAATTTGCTATAGGAGGTTATTCCTTCTTTAATAAGTTGTCTGAAAAATTTATTCCAAAAAGAATTTAAGGAATGTTTGAGCTTCTAAAGCTAAATATGCTCCCCCCTCTTGAAGATATAGCTAAAAAAAGGAAAATGTTAGGCTTAACCCAGAAGCAACTCGCTAAGCTTGCTGGTGTAAGTCAATCACTTATCGCTAAACTTGAATCTGGGAAGGTAAGTCCTTCCTATGATAAAGTGAAGGCAATTTTTGACGCAATAGAGAGTCTAGAGATTAAGGTTGACTATAAAGCTGCGGATGTAATGCATGAAAATGTGGTAGGTGTGCAGAAAGGAAGGCCTGTAGCTGAAGCGGTGAAACTTATGGTGAACTATGGTTTCTCTCAACTCCCGGTTTTTGATGGAGAAAAAGTTGTGGGAAGCATCTCTGAAAAAACAATTCTTGAACTAATGGCTTCCGGCAAAGATCTATCAGAAATATCTGAATTACTAATTGAAGAAGTAATGGATGAAAGTTTCCCACAAATAGGGAAAAATACGCCTCTCAGAATAGTTTCAGGGCTTTTACAGGTCTATCCAGCTGTGATAGTCTCTGATAAGGGTAAAGTGGTAGGTATTATAACAAAGGCAGACCTATTAAAAGTCTTGCTATAATTTTACTTGCCTTCCAGCCTGCTGTAGAAACAGGTTTTCTCCCCGGTATGACAAGCGTTCCCTTTTTGTTCAACAAGGTAAAGCAATGAGTCTCGATCACAATCTACCCTTATCTCTATAACCTTCTGCGTATTTCCTGAGGTTTCCCCCTTCATCCACAGCTTTTGCCTTGATCTACTCCAATAGTGGGCATAGCCTGTCTCCAAAGTCTTCTTTAGCGCCTCCGCATTTGTATAGGCCAGCATTAAAACCTCTTTGCTATGTACTTCTTGGACGATAACCGGTATCATGCCATTTCCCTTTACGAAATCTAAGTCCTCTATCTTGACGATTTTCTCATTGATCAAAGGCGTACATTCACCCCCTTGCTTTTTAAAAATTCCTTAATAACTTTGATAGGGTACTTACTGTAGTGAAAAACCGATGCTGCAAGTGCAGCATCAGCGCATCCCTCCGTAAAAACCTCTAAAAAGTGCTCTGGTTTTCCCGCGCCTCCACTTGCTATTACTGGAATTTTTACTCTTTCAGAAATGCTCCTTGTTAACTCTAGGTCATATCCATTCTCAGTTCCATCTCTGTCCATCGACGTCAGAAGGATTTCGCCAGCGCCCAATTTTTCAACCTCCTGAGCCCATTGTATAGCATCCATCCCTGTAGGTTTACGCCCACCATATATATAAACCTCAAACCAGCACTTGCCCTGTTTCGTATCAACCATTATTTTATTCTCTGTTTTTTCATATCGTCTCTTTGCATCTATTGCAACAACGACACATTGTCTTCCGAAGGTTCTAGCAAGCTCCTTGATGATATTGGGGTTCTCAACAGCAGCTGTGTTTACTGATACCTTATCAGCTCCACTACATAGCACTGCTCTCGCATCTGCAACGTTTCGGATCCCACCTCCCACGGTAAACGGGATACTAATTTCAGATGCAACTTTCTCCACAGTATCTCTGAGTATTTCCCTCTTTTCAGGGGATGCTGTAATGTCTAAGAAAACAAGTTCGTCGGCTCCCTCTTCCGAGTACCTCCTTGCTAGCTCGGCTGGATCGCCGGCATCTCTTAAATTTAGGAAATTAACCCCTTTGACAACCCGTCCGTGATTAACGTCTAGGCATGGTATAATGCGTTTGGCAAGTGGCATTCTGAGAGTCACTCTTCTTTCGCAATTTTTATCGCTTCTTTAAGCGAGATCTTTCCTTCATAAAGAGCTTTACCTACGACTACACCGTAAGCCCCTGTCTGCTTTATCGTGGCTATATCATCTAAGCTGCTTATGCCTCCCGCAGCTATTATGCGGGCCTCTTTTATTAAGCATGCTTGGCTTAAAACCTCTAAGTCAACTCCTTGGAATGTTCCATCCTTAGCTATAGAGGTTAGTAGAAAAGTTTTGATGTCCAATTTCAAGAATTGCCTTATTGCTTCATGAACCAGAATTTTTGTTGATTTAGTCCATCCTTCAATCATTATTACGCCGTTTAAATGATCTACCGCGATTATGACGCAGTCGCCGAACTTCTTCTTAAGCTCGGTTACGACGTCTGGATTTTTGTATGCTAAAGTCCCAAGTATAACCTTACTTACTCCGCTGTTTAGGAGATTTTCTGCAGTTTCTAAGCTTCGAATGCCCCCTCCCACATGTATTGGCAAAGCCGTCTCTTTAACTATTTTGATAATGGTTCCAAGGTTATTCCCTAAACCTAAAGTTGCATCTAAATCTACAATGTGAAGCCCATCAACTCCTTCTCTTTCCCATCTTTTTGCTAATGTTAACGGGTCCCCTAAGTGATCATAAGTTTTAACAGTTTTCGGGTCTCCCTTGGTGAGCCTTACAACCTTGCCGTTCATGAGATCTATTGCTGGGAATACTTTCACTTTCGTTACCTCTTAACGATACTATGGAAGTTTTCGAGGAGTTTCAACCCTTTATTTCCAGATTTTTCTGGATGAAATTGAGTTCCATAAACATTCCCTTTGATTATAACAGAAGCAAAAATTATACCGTAATTTGTCTCAGCATACACCACCTCATTACTATTAGGTACTGGATAGTATGAATGTGCAAAGTAATAGTAATCTTCATCAGCTAGCTCACAGAATAATGCATTTTCTTTCAAAATTTTAATAGTGTCCCATCCCATATGCGGCACTTTAACGTTGTCTGGTAGTTTCTTGTTTTCGCCATCAAGCAACCCTAAGCCTTCGCCATCTCCCTCTTCACTTCTATGGAAAAGCAATTGCATTCCAAGGCAAATTCCAAAGATGAATTTGCCACCTAGTATTTGGTCTACTATAGTTTCTTTAATCATTGCAAGATTTCTAGAGGCTGTTGTAAAGTCTCCCACTCCTGGGAGGAATATAACGTCTCCTCTTTTAATATGTTCCTTTGACGTCCCAATAGCAACTTTGAATCCCGCCCTCTCTAGGGAACATTTTAGGCTGAAAAGGTTTCCAACACCATAATCCACGATAATAGCGGTGGGAATTAAATCACCCCCTTAGAGCTTGGGGCTCCGCTACGCCGCGGGTCTACAGATACCGCTTGCCTTAGGGCGAGAGCTAGGGCTTTAAATGCAGCCTCCGCCTTGTGATGATCGTTGTTACCATACTGTGTCAGAATGTGAACGTTTGCCTGCATAGAGAAGGCCAAAGTTTCAAGGAAGTGAATAACATCTTCACATGGCATGTCCTCTATTCTCCTACCCCTCAGTTTTAGGTCGATTTTAGCATAAGGTCTCCTAACAAGATCTACAGCTGCAAAAACGAGGGAGCAATCCATAGGCACAAATGCGAATCCAAACCTTGTGATTCCCTCTCCACTACCTAGGGCCTTTCGTAAAGCCTCACCTAAGCATATCGCCACATCTTCTATGACATGATGTTTTAAGTCTCCATTAATGTGGATTGTTATATCAATAAGGCTATGTGTTGCTAAAGACTTTACTAAATGATCTAAGAAGGCTACTCCGGTATTTACTTCAGCGTTTCCAATGGAGTCTAAATTTACTTTAACATACACCTCTGTTTCACGGGTTTTCCTTGAAACTTCAGCTGATCGCACTTTATTCACCCAGGATTTCTTTCAGTGATTCGATGAGTTTAGTATTCATCTCAGGTAAACCAACCGTAACTCTAAAACAATTTCTAAATTTAAGTATGCGACCCAAATTTTTCACTATAATACCTCTACTCAGCAAGCCTTGGTAAACATCTTCTGCTGACTTTTGCGTGTAAATTAAAATAAAGTTTGTCTCAGAGTCAAAAGCGTATACGCCATTTACTCTTCTGAGATCCTCTATAAGCCTGCTACGTTCAATTTTCAGTTTTTCAACAGCCTCTTGCATGATCTTAACATTTTCGAGAATTTTAACACCAACCTTCAATGCGAGCGTGTTAACTGGATAAGGTAAACCAATGCTTGCTGAAAGAGTTTTAGAAATCTCAGGGCTAGCTAGGCAATATCCTAATCTGAAACTCGCTAACCCGAAAGCTTTAGAAAAAGTTCTCAAAACTATTAAGTTGTCAAATTCCTTAACTAAGGGAGCTAGTGAGCCTCCAGAGAACTCCACGTAAGCCTCATCCACAACAACTATCCCCGGAAACTTATCAATGAGGTATACTAAGTCATCGGTTTCAAAACGATTTGCTGTGGGATTGTTTGGAGAACAGATGAAAAGGATCTTCGTCTTAGGAGTTGCTTTCGATAAAATTCCCTTAACATTTAGTGAGAAGTCATCTTTCAGAGGGACTTCTATATATTTCGCTCTTTGGAGTTCTACTGCATGCCTATACATTGAAAATGTAGGAGCGATGGATATAGCACGATCACCCTTTTCCAATGCGAAGCGAGTGACCCTTTCCATTATTTCGTCGCTGCCGTTTCCAATTGTTATGTATTCCGTTGGCAATTTTACATAGTTACTTATTTTGTTGATTAGTCTTCTAGCCTCTTCACGTGGATAAAGTCTTGGATCAAAATCGTCCAATAATGCTTCCTGAATCATTTTGATAAGTTCATTTTTGGGTATGAACAGGTTTTCGTTAGAATCAAGCTTTGCTATTTCCTGCAATGCAAAACCGTAGCGTTTAGCAATGTCTTCTGTGCTTTCACCAAACATGTAACCAATAGATTTAAAGGCTTCGACTCTATTCTTGATCCATTCTTTATGGTAGTTCTTCATTTTTTAACCTGCCCTTAACAGCTTCATAATGATTCAATAAACCCTCTGCCTCCGCTAGAATACGAATGTACTCAACCGCGTTATTCAGCCCTTCCTTTGAAACTTCAACTATTGGTAACTTTTTTACAAAATCTAGGGCTGAAAGTCCTGAGTATACTCTGCCAAACCCTCCTGTTGGTAAAACGTGATTTGTCCCACAGCAGTAGTCGCTTATGGCTACTGTACTATACTCGCCAATTAAAACAATTCCAGCTGTAAAAATTCTCTCTACTAATGCTTCAGGATTCTTTGTTATTATTTCAAGGTGTTCAGGAGCAAATGCATTTGCAATTTCAATCATTTCATCCTCATTCTCACATACTACTATGAAACCATTTGAAAGAGCTTCCACAACTACTTCGCTTCTTGGGATTATGCGTACTAACTTTTCAAGTTCAAGTTCAACTTCATGAGCTATTCTTCTTGATGTTGTTAGAAGTCCGACGATGCTATCTGGAGCATGTTCAGCCTGAGAGCATAAGTCAAGGGCTAGAAAATACGGATCTGCGTTTTCATCTGCTATTATAAGCAACTCGCTTGGCCCTGCTGGCAAATCTATGGCTACATCCTTAGATACCAAGATCTTCGCTGCTGTGACATACTTGTTTCCCGGGCCAACTATTTTCTTGACAGGCGCTATTGTTTCCGTTCCATAAGCCATGGCAGCTATGGCTTGGGCGCCTCCAACCCTATAAAATTCATCAACTTTACAGATATCTGCTGAAACAAGAATTAATGGATTTATTGTTCCATCCGGTGCTGGAGGAGAGCATACGGTCACCCTTGGCACTCCAGCTAATTTCGCAGGCGTTGTAGTCATTATTAGCGTACTTGGATATGCTGCCCTGCCTCCTGGTACGTAGCATCCGACGCTTTCAATTGGCCGGACACTGAACCTTATCTTAATACCCTTAAGCTCCACGCTTGTATTTAAGCTCTCGAGAAGTTTCCCCTCAACAATTTCAAGTCTCTTTTTAGCTTCTTCTATAGCCTTAATTTGCCGATCTGTAACTTTCTCATAGGCTTTTTCGATCTCTTCTCTATCTACTTTTAAATCGCTGATTTCTAATTTTACGTTGTCAAATTTTTTGGTAAACGATATTAAAGCCTCGTCACCCCTAGACTTTACTTCCTCGATTATGCTTCTCACCTGTTCCTCAAGCTCTGGGTTTAGTGCTGTGA
>JAGTRA010000155.1 GCA_018396935.1 Candidatus Bathyarchaeota archaeon | reverse complement strand
TCTAGTGATGTCCTCGCATGGCGCTGAATTCTCAATAGCCCTAATCAAAACCTCAATGGGGTTTCTACCAGTACGTAAGTGAACAATTTCAAAAGCATGCTTCACTATGTTTATTGCCTTAGCTTTTTTGCCTGCATTCTTGCCTGGACGCATTAAATTGTTAACAAGCCTTTCAACAATGTTAACTTCAGCCTTTCCAAAGCGTTTATGCTCATGACGCCCCATTGAGTGGGGGATTGCCACAGGCTTCAAGCAAATATATCTCTTAAGGCCTAAATCCCTAACCTCCACGTCCTTAAAGCTCCACTTACCAAAAAGCTTTATCTCATCCTCGATAGAGCCTTGTGCTTGTGTATTCTCCATACTCAAATCTATCACCGCATAGGCTTCTGTTTCCTTCCTAATACAAGCTCTTTAAGGGATACGCCATTAACCATTATAACCTTATAACGTACACCTGGGATGTCGCCCATACTTCGGCCCCTTGGGCCGCCGATGCCTTCAACAATAACCTCATCATGTTCATCAACCACGTTAAGGGCACCGTCGCCTGGCAGGAAGGCTGTTATAACTTTACCATTTTTAATAAGTTGGACGCGAACACATTTCCTAATAGCGCTGTTAGGCTGTCTACTTTCGACACCAACCTTTTCTAAAACTATACCCCGAGCCATGGGGGCCCCTTCAAGGGGATCCGCCTTAATGTCTAGGCCTAACATACGCCGTTTATACTCACGGCTACTCCACCTAAACTTTTTACGCTTAGCCACAAGCTTCCTAGCAGCGAATTCGCCCCTAGGAGCCTTAGAGCCCATACTCAAACCTCTCGCTACGTAAATTACATATCTAATATTTAAATTGAACGAAACGAAAAACGCGTAAGAACCAAAAGCATTCGTTAAAGAAAACTTTATATTGTTGGATGGTTTATCCAACAGCTATGCCAGCAAAAATTTCCCGTGAACGCCAAATTGCGGAGGTTGCTATTTTCTCAGCGTTAAGCGCTGTTGGCGCCATGATTCCCATACCGAGCCCTATAGGATCCATTGCCCTAGACTCATTTCCAGGCTATTTCATGGCCATCTGGAGGGGTTCTTGGAGCGGAGCTACTGTTTGCGCCATTGGACACTTACTTTCAGCTTTCAGAGCTGGTTTACCATTGGGACACATACATTTAGCCGTCGCCCTACTGATGGCGGGTGTTGGAATTTTAACAGCCATCCTGAAAAAGAGGCTCGGAGTTATTGTAGGCTTAACTGGTGGTGTAGCATTAAACACTATTGGCGGCGTACTAGCAGTTCCAGTTTATGGATGGGGCTTTCTACCGATTATAACGCCATTTCTACTGGTAGCTTCGATAGTAAATGCGGCTGTAGCTGGCATTATCTATAAAGCCTTTGAGAAACTAAAATGGAGTTGAATATTGGAAGTCATATGAAGACGCGAAATATACTTCCACAGAACTTTAGAGATGTTTTAATCAAGCCCTTGACGAGAAACAAATTTCTAGTCGTGGGTTGCGACTCCTGTGGGGCCATAGGTCCAAAGATTGGGGATGTTATCAAAGTTGACGGAAGCATTCTTGGAAAATTCGCAGTTAGGACAGCTCTTATGGAGGTTATGGCCGTGGGGGCGAAGCCTATATGCGTTGCATGCGGCTTAGGAGTGGAGCCAAAACCAACTGGGGAGAGCATCATAGAAGGTGTTCTATCAGAAATTAGGAAAGTTGGTTTAGATCAATCGAGTCTAGTGATAAGTACAGAGAAAAATTTTGAAACCACACAAACCAGTATGGGAGTATCCGTTATCGGTTTGGCGAATTTGAATGAGTTAAAAATGGGTCAAGCTAAAGATGGCGACTTAATAATAAGCCTAGGGGTTCCATCAGTGGGGATTGAGGTTTTAGAGAATGAGCAAAAAGGGTTAATTGCTGATTTAGAAGATTTAATGAAGCTACTATCCTTGAAATTCGTCCACTCAGTTATACCGGTGGGATCCAAAGGCATTTTTTATGAGATGAAAGTGCTTGCAAAAGAGGCTGAAGCTAATTTAAAGCTTAATCAAAACCCCAACATAGATATGGAGAAATCAGCTGGACCTGCCACGGT
>JAGTRA010000154.1:484-2148 GCA_018396935.1 Candidatus Bathyarchaeota archaeon | reverse complement strand
TTCCGTCCAAACTTTCGTACAGCGGTACAAAAGTCGCACCAATAAACACAGCCTCTACTAGTCATAACAGGTATTATCACTTTTCCAACTTTAACATAGGAACGGAGATTGAATAAGTGATGAGCTGGAAAAGGCAGATCATCAAGATTTTCAATATATTGCCTATCTTCGTTTCTGACTATTTTATCACGTTTTCTAAACGTTATACCTTGAACGTTATCTATTCTTTCCTTGTGTTCAAGCTTTTTCAGAAGCTCTGAGAATGTTAATTCACCCTCCTTTCTTACTATAATGTCTAGACTCCGACATTCATTTAGGGCGTTAAAATCCCAGAAAGTTGCATGACAACCGCCTAAAATTGTTACACAGCTAGGGCAAACTTCTTTAGCTATCTCTGCAATTTTTAGGGCTGACTTATACGTGAGAGTTGCTGAAGTTATACCAACAACATCAGGGTCTACTTTCTCAAGTCTATGGCGAAAGGCTTCATGGCTTAACCTCTCCCCTTGGCAGTCAATTACAGTAACTTCATGACCATCTCGTTCGGCTATGGCGCCCAGATATCCGATACCAAGGGAAATAAAGGGTGGATGCTGATGAGCTGACTTAGGATAAGGCGGGTTGACGAGAGCAACTTTCATATATATAGCCTCTTTCTGATAAAATTACTTTGAACATTATTTATGCATTTTCTACATATGGCTAATGGTTAATTGATAGAAAATGGATTCTTAAAAAATGCCCCTCCATCGATCTATCAGTTTCATAAATTCTTCAGAACCATAGTCAGCTATTTCCTGTAGAATATCTTCAGCTTGAACAGCCGCTTTCTGGAAATCAATAAGTCGTTGAGCATTTTCAGCCAGGAATAGTATGCCATCAACTCCTGTTCGAGCTACTCTTGCAGAAACTTTTAATAGCTCACTTACTGTAGGCACTTCATTTGGTTTGTCTCCTGGTCCGTAGACGTAGATGTTTATGTATACTGGCTTTTTTAATACGTGCTTAAAGGATCTGGCTAAAGTTTCAAAGTGCCATGCTGTGGCATAACTTTTTGAAAATATTGGTACTATAAAGGCATCCGCGTAGGGAGCTAAGGCGTCAAAGTCGATGCCGAAGCGTTCTTTTGAAAGGACAGGGTCGGGTAGAAGCCCAACGAGGAATGGTTTACCCCATTTTTTTACTCTTATCCTTGCTTCCCTTATGAAGTTTGTTACTGTTTGAACTCTCCAATCCACCCAGTTTAGGCCGCTTTGGCGCCAAAGTTCTACACAACGAGGACATACGCAAAAACCATGGTCTGCAAAGTGAATACTGCTTAGGGTTATTCCACTAGCTACTTTAGCGGCGTTCTCTATGAAGTCAAGGATCCACGCTCTATATTCAGGATTAGTCATGCATAAAATATCCCATCGGAAATTGTATTTTCCATTTGTACGTAGAGCTGGGCCATCTTTGGAAACAGCGACCCATTCAGGATGTTTTTGAGCATTTACATTATCCCCGAAACATGCTATGTTATTATACATGTCTTCTTTTGGTGTTCCTATAACGCCTGTTTCCGGTTTAAGACGGTAGACGTGGAAGTCGAAACCTTCTACTTTTTCTGGTGAAAACAGGAAAGATCCAAACTTCAAGACCATTCCACCATATGTTTCTGGTCA
>JAGTRA010000154.1:0-421 GCA_018396935.1 Candidatus Bathyarchaeota archaeon | reverse complement strand
TTCTGGTCAACGACATATTTTCTTATAAAGCTTTTGAGCGTATAGTAAATTGTTATCCGACACAAAGACTGAAACATTCTATAGCTTTTAAGCTAATTTGCCTTTCTTGAAATGTTTCAATGGGGCATAAAGGGTCTTCTCCAAATAGGTTGCCTGTGTAAATATAGGCTCTCGCCCGGCAACCCCCGCAAACATATTTGTACTCACAAGAGCCACATTTCCCAGTCAACAAATTGCGGTTCCTAAGATCCTGAAGTATCTTTGAGTTTTGCCAGATTTCAAATAAGCTTTGTTTCCGTATATTTCCAGCACTTATTTGTAAGAAAGGACACGGATAAACCTCCCCATTTGGCCTTAAACTAAGATAATGAATCCCTGCGTGGCAACCTATCGAAGCCTCAACGAGAAACTGTTTTAACAA
>JAGTRA010000153.1 GCA_018396935.1 Candidatus Bathyarchaeota archaeon | reverse complement strand
CAAATTAGGCAGAGGAAATAGAAAAATGATTTTTAATTGTTTCCGTTTAACTCCAAAAGAAAACTGCGGACTTCATCTTCTCGGATGGGAATTTTATATCTTCCGTTAATCGAAAACATCTCACCTATCCGCTTTGGCAGAACGAACATTAAAGTGCCTCCTTCAACCTTCTTATCATAATAGAGCGCTTCAATTAGATCGTCCACATTGAAGTCCATTTTAAGGGGTAAACCTAGTGAGCGCAACAGCTTATTCTGCCTCTCCCACTCATCAATACGCCAAAAACCCTTTTTAACAGCAATCCAGCCGGATATCCTCATACCTACCGAAACAGCTTCGCCATGTAGGCATTTATAGCAGCTAAGCCTTTCAATAGCGTGCGCAGGCGTATGCCCATAATTTAAAATGGATCTTTTATTCTTCTCTAGAGGATCCTCTTCAACGATCTCCTTCTTTATCATGCATGACTTCCTTATTATGTGGAGTAAGGCTTCCTCATCAAGATTCTTTATCTTCTCAACATTCCTCTCTAAATACTCGAATAGGTCACGATCCTGAATCACACCATACTTGACTACTTCTGCAAGACCACTGAGATATTCTCTTCTTGGAAGAGTTTTCAGTAATGATGGATCAATGTAGACTCTCTTAGGCTGATGAAATGAACCTATAAGATTCTTACCTTCCTCCATGTCAACGGCTGTTTTACCACCTATACTACTGTCAACCTGCGCTAGCAGCGTTGTCGGAACCTGTATGTAAGGGATCCCACGCATGTATATCGATGCTGTAAAGCCGCCTACGTCTCCGACGACGCCTCCACCTAATGTGATGATTGCCGACTTCCTATCAACCCTATGCTCAAGCAACCTCCTAACAAGATGGGTGACAGTGCTAATATTTTTAGATTCTTCACCAGCAGGAAAATCTATTAAGCAGGCATCAATATTCTCTTCACTAAATTTTTCTAGGAGTCTCCTACCATAAATATCCTTTAACACCGAGTCAGTTATTATCGCGTACTTTTCCCCTACAGGGTTGGCTTTCAAATCAGCCGGTATACTGTCAAACAAGCCGAAACCTATCAGGATATTGTAGGATTCGTCAACAACTCTACTTAAATTGAGACGTAAAACCTCAACCATCCGACTTCGCACCTTTTACGTCTCTTAGAGCATTTAACTCTCCATGATCAATCATATGCTAGTTTAAGGTAAAAATAAGTTTTAGCGCAACCTGCGACAAGATAATTTAGAATGCTGAAATAATAGGGAAAATGGAGCGAAGTATGCTTAGCAGCCTTCCACAGAGTTCAACATGTAGATTTTTTCACACACTTCAACTATTCTTTTAAACTCTAAAGGGGTTATCATTTGGGGCCCATCTGACAAGGCTTCATTTGGGTTATAGGGAACCTCTATCATTAATCCATGCGCGTCAGCAGCTATGGCGGCTTTTCTCATTGGGTAAATCAGGTCTCGGCGCCCAGTGCCGTGGCTTGGGTCAACTATTATTGGCAGATAGCTTTCCGCCTTTACTATTGGAATCGCGCTTAGATCCAGACTATAGCGCGTGAACTGTCTGCCCCTACCAACCGGGATAATACCCCTTTCACAGAGAATTATGTCTTTGTTCCCTTGAGCGGCAGCCCGCTCAGCGAAAGAAAGAAACTCTTCAATGCTCGCTCCAAAGCTCCTTTTTATCAGGATCGGCTTCTTCTGTCTTGCAGCCTCCTCAATCAAGTCTTGGTTATACATATTTCTCGCCCCTATCTGCAATATATCCACGTATTTCGCCACTACTTCCACGTGCCTCTCACTTCTAACCTCAGATACCGTCGGCATACCGAACTCCTCTCCAGCCCTAGCCAAGTATTCTAAGCCCTCCTCACCCAAACCCTGAAAAGAATGCACTGATGTTCTAGGTTTAAATGCTCCGCCGCGCAGAATATCCGCGCCAGCTTCTTTCACCTCCTTAGCGATCCTAAAAATCTGCTCCCTGCTCTCAATGGCGCACGGACCGGCGATGAAGACCGGCTTGTTCTTCCCACCAATCTTAACGCCTTTAACCTCTATAACCCTATCCTCTGGAAAGAAAGATCTGGAAACAAGCCTGTATGGCGAAGTAATCCTATAAGCCTTCTCAACGCCGGGCAGCAAAGCCAGCCTGTCGAAATCCACCTTGTCCTCATCGCCTATCAAGCCCAGCAAAGTCTGGAATTCTCCCCTT
>JAGTRA010000152.1:1948-2259 GCA_018396935.1 Candidatus Bathyarchaeota archaeon | reverse complement strand
TGATGCCCAAAGGGCTGTTGACATACTAACTGCCAACGCTCAACTATATAAGCTAAACACGAATAGACCTATGCCAGTTAGCGCAGCTGCTCGACTCATCGCAAACGTCCTATTCTCAGAAAGGTGGATACCCCTGCTTACACAGATCCTCGTGGGAGGAGTGGATGACACGGGGCCTCATGTTTTCTCCATTGATCCCTTTGGCAGCCTAACAGAAGAGAAATGCGTAGCTACAGGTTCAGGGTCGCCTATAGCTTATGGAGTCCTCGAGGATAAATTTAGGGAAGACATGACCATTAATGAAGCTCTTC
>JAGTRA010000152.1:0-1809 GCA_018396935.1 Candidatus Bathyarchaeota archaeon | reverse complement strand
CGGATAGTTGTAAAAGCGGTTGACTCAGCTATGAAGAGAGATACAGCAAGCGGCAACGACTTTAACATCGCCATAATAGATGGGAAGGGGTATAGGGAGCTCACTAAGGAGGAGAAAATGAAGCTTTTAGCAAGCTAGAAAAGGGAGTTTAAACTGTGGCGAGAAACCACGAAAAAGGTAAAGTTGAAATAACCCAATATGTACTCGAGCATGTCCCAAAGGAGGCTGAGGTCACTAGAGTCGAGTATGAAGGGCCGATGCTAGCAGTTTATGCTAAGAAGCCTGAAATTCTCGTGGAGCAAAGCAGCATAATCGCCGACATTGTAAGTGTAATAAGAAAGAGAATCGTCGTACGCTCAGATCCCTCTGTAAGGCTGCCGGAGAAAGAGGCTGAAAAGATAACCCGCGAACTCATACCTCCAGAGGCTGAGATAACAGACATAAACTTTGACCCCAGCTTAGGGGAGATAATAATCGAGGCTAAGAAGCCTGGGCTTGTTATCGGAAAAAATGGAGCAATACTTCAGGAGATCATTAAGAGGACAAAGTGGAGACCTCAAGTTTTGAGAAGCCCACCTCTACGCTCGAAGATCATTGCACATATGAGACATTTTCTCCATTCAGAAAGCAAGGAAAGAGAACGGGTTCTACGTTCCTTTGGCGAGAGAATATTTAGGCCTAGAACCTTCGAGATAGGCGATATTAGAATAACAGCGCTCGGCGGAGTACAGGAGGTTGGAAGATCCGCATTCTTAGTTCAGACGCGGGAAAGTAGCATACTTCTAGATTGTGGCATAAACCCTGGCTCAACAAAGCCCTTTGAAGCCTTTCCAAGATTTGACGACCCTGTTTTTGAAATTGACGCCCTCGATGCGGTTGTGATAAGTCACGCTCACCTAGACCACTGTGGCCTATTACCTTTCCTCTTCAAGTATGGCTATGATGGACCTGTCTACTGCTCTGCGCCAACCTCAAGCCTCATGACGCTACTCCAGCTTGATTACCTCGATGTAGCTAGCAAGCAAGGGATAATACCGCCCTACGACCAAAAGGATGTCCGTGAATGTGTCCTGCATACTATCCCATTAAGGTATGGTGTTGTAACCGACATAGCTCCAGATATCCGTTTGACGCTGCATAATGCAGGCCACATTTTAGGCTCAGCAATAGTACATCTACATATAGGTGAGGGAGTTCATAACATCGTTTACACTGGAGACTATAAGTATGCCAAGACTATGCTTCTAGAGCCCGCTACAGTCGAATTTCCACGGGTTGAAACTTTAATTACAGAAAGCACCTATGGAGGTGCTGAAGACATAATGCCAAGCCGAGCTAAGGCTGAAGAAACCTTAGCACGCATAGTAAATGAAACCCTTGAAAAGAAGGGGAAAGTCCTCATACCAGTTCCAGCTGTTGGAAGAGCCCAGGAAATAATGTTGATACTAGATGATTACATGAAGAAGGGATTAATCAAAGAGGCGCCCGTGTTCATTGAAGGCATGATATCAGAGGCAACCGCAATCCACACAGCTTATCCAGAATACTTATCAAGGGAGGTCCGTAACAGCATACTCCACGAGGGCGAGAACCCATTTCAGTCTGAATACTTTACAGTTGTTGAACACCCCAGTGCAAGGCAGAGTATAATAGAGGGGGAGCCATGCATAATCATGGCAACTTCGGGAATGCTTGAAGGAGGACCTGTGATAGAGTACTTTAAGAGCCTAGCTGAAGATGAGAAAAATACCATAGTCTTTGTGAGCTACCAAATTGAAGGCACGCTCGGAAGAAGGGTTCAAAAGGGAA